>CALZOU010000026.1 GCA_945827805.1 uncultured Lachnospiraceae bacterium | reverse complement strand
AGATCTAGTACGGTCTCGTGGGCTCGGAGATGTGTATAAGAGACAGATGGTATACCCTGCATCTGACAGCATCTGCTGCATGACTTCTGTTTCGTAGGCGTTTACCTTGCATCCCAGATTGTGCAGGGCGGCTGTTCTGTTCAACATATTTTTCTCCTTTTTCAGCGGCGGTCTTTTTGTCTGCTTTTACCCGCTCTGTTTTTCATCCATTACTGTCTTTGTATCATATCACCAGCTCTACAGCCATAGCAATAGTAAACAGTAACAACTGTTTCCCTTATTGTTTTTTCCACGGCAGCACGAAGCATCAACAGAATAATTCATGTGCAAATAGAGCTTTCTGCCTTGACTTTTACCCCTGTTACGGTTAAGATAAAAGTAATCTTTTAGTGCTCCACCGACATGATTTTGTCTGCCGACGGCCACGAAAAGTCTACATTTTTTCTGGAGGATAACTGATAATGAAAACTGTAATGATTTCTCTCAATTCTATCGATAAGGTTAAATCCTTTGTAAATGACATTTCCAAGTTCAATTTTGATTTTGATCTTGTATCCGGCAGATATGTCATCGATGCAAAATCCATCATGGGTATCTTCAGTCTGGATCTTTCCAAACCGATCGAGCTGAATATCCATGCTGAGGGTGAGAATCTGGATTCCGTTATGGAGAAGTTAACACCGTATATTATCGAGAAATAATTTGAGATCGTTTTTGAAAGAGGCTTCGCTGGTGCGGGGCCTCTTTTATATTTTGTCGACCAATAAGAAAAAAGGGGATACTGCGAGTTGGCGCTGCCGGTACTCCGGATCATATGTATAAATCCGCGCGACTTTAGCGAGCACGACTCCGAGACTACAGGCTCGGAGCGAGCGCAGCAGGAGCACGGCATTTATACATATGATCCGGAGTACCGGCAGCGCCAACTCGCAGTATCCCCTTTTTTCTTATGTCAGCTTACTCGTCAATTTCTACTACTTCGGCTGTGTCTACGGCTTCTTTCAGCATTTCATCGATTTTCTCTGCCAGATTTTCTTCTGAACGGCGGATAGCCTGCAGGTTTGGTTTAGTGACCGGATGCTTGGCTACAAAGATGGTGCAGCAATCCTCGTAGGGCTGGATGGATGTTTCGTAGGTGTCGATTTTCAGGGCAATATCTACGATCTCCTGTTTGTCGAAGCCGATGACCGGACGGAATACGGGCATTGTACATACTTCGTTGGTGACGGTCAGACTCTGTACGGTCTGGCTGGCTACCTGTCCGATGCTCTCACCGGTGATCAGGGCTACGGCACCTTCTTTGCGGGCGATTTCTTCCGCGATTTTCATCATGTAGCGTCTCATAATGATGGTCAGCTCATCGTGGGGGCATTTGTCATAAATATACAGCTGAATATCTGTAAAGTTTACGATATGCAGACGCATGGGACCGCTGTAGCGGGATACCAGTTTTGCCAGATCTACGACTTTCTGTTTGGCACGCTCGCTGGTGTACGGCGGTGCATGGAAATATACGGCGTCGATCACTACTCCTCGTTTGGCGATCATGTAGCCGGCTACCGGACTGTCGATACCGCCGGACAGAAGCAGCATGGCTTTTCCGTTGGTACCAAGGGGCATGCCGCCCGGGCCCGGGATAATTTCAGAGTACACGTAGATATTCTGACGGATCTCCACCTGCAGGAGGATCTGCGGATGATGTACATCTACGGAAAATTCCGGATAGGCATCAAGAATATCGCTTCCCAGTTCTCTGGCCAGTTCCATGGAATCCATGGGATAATTCTTTCTGGCTCGGCGAACCTGTACTTTGAAAGTACGTTTTTTGTCAGGATACATCTTGTCCATGTAATCTACGACATCCTTTGACAGCTGTTCATAACCATTGTCCTGCAAAAGGACTACCGGACAGATACCCACGATACCGAATACTGTTTTTAACGCTGCCACAGTCTCATCATAATCAAACTCAGTGACAGCCTCAACGTAAATACGGCCGCTTTCTTTTGTTACGCTGAAACGGCCTTCTACCCGTCTTAATGTCCTTTTGATCTGTGCGATCAGCGCATCCTCAAACAGATAGCGGTTTTTTCCTTTTACACCGATCTCGGCATATTTGATCAGAAACATGCGAAACATTGTTTTCCTCCTGTTTATCTTCTTGTATAACGCCGGAGCATGGGAAGTACTTCTCCCAGAACCGACAGACAATAGTCAATTTCTTCCTCTGTGGTGGTTTCCGCAAGGCTGAAGCGGACTGTGGCCTCCGTCAGCTGCTTTGGTGCCTGTATTGCCTGCATGGTCGGACTGGCATTTCTCTTGTGCGTGGAGCAGGCGGAACCAGCAGAGACATAGATGCCGCGATCCTCCAGGGTATGCAAAAGCACCTCACTTCTGACACCCACAAAAGCTGCGCTGACGATATGCGGCGCGCCTTCTCTGACCGCCATGCCATGAATATGAACATCACCAAGGGCCAGAAGGCCGTCCACCAGCTTCTGTTTCAGCTGGTACATTCTCTCAACTTTGATGTCAAGATCCGCATACGTCATCTTCGCTGCCAGCGCAAAACCCGCAATCCCCGGAACATTATCTGTGCCGGAGCGCATGCCTTTCTGCTGACCGCCGCCATAGATGATGGGCACGATCTTAACTTTTTCATCAATATATAAAAGGCCAACACCCTTGGGACCATGCAGTTTATGGCTGCTGATGGACAGCATATCGATGCCCATCCGTTTCGGATAGATGGGATACTTACCAAAAGCCTGGATTGCATCCACGTGAACGTAGGTATGTGGATTTTTCCCCTTAATTACTTTAGAAAGTTCCGCTATATCCTGTACTGCACCTATTTCATTATTAACGTACATCATAGATACTACGATCGTATCTTCACGTACAGACTCTCGCAGCTTTTCCGGATCGATCTGTCCCTGTTCATTTACAGGAAGCCTTGTCACGGCAAAGCCCTGTTTTTCCAGAAAATCTGCCACTGCACCTACTGCCGGGTGTTCCATGGCCGTAACCACGATGTGATTACCTGTCCGGCGATTGGCCATCGCCGTGCCGATCAGAGCCCAGTTGTCTGACTCTGTACCGCCGGAAGTATAGTAGATCTCCTTTTCCGGTACTTTTAATATCTGAGCAAAGGTTTTTGTTGCTTCTTTTATATACTGTTCCGCTTCCACGCCCTTTGTATGCATGGAGGACGGATTGCCATAGTCCTCTGACATGGTCTTTACCATCAGATTCACTACCTCGGGAAATACCCGGGTCGTGGCTGAATTATCAAGATATGCTTCCATATATTTCTCTTTTCTGTTACGTATCTGCTCAGTACCTTCACAGATACGTTTCGCATTATTTATTTTTATTTACGGTTCCAGCAGATACATCAATATAGACAGAACCGTCATTCCCGCCGTCTCTGTACGCAGAATACGTTTTCCCAGAGTGATGGTCTCCATTCCGCTGTTCAGCGCAAGCTCCACCTCTTCCTCAGCGAAACCACCCTCGGGACCTATAAAAATGCCAATGCTCTGTCCCGGTTTGATCTGTGACAGTACCTGTCTTGTGTAAGCCATGTTTTCCGCCAGCTCATAGGGCATCAGCCGCACGTCCATTGTCTGAGAAAAGGCCACCGCTTCTTTAAAGCTCATCACCGGCATCACCTCAGGGATGATCAGACGCTTTGCCTGCTTAGCCGCGCTTTCGGAAATGCTCTGCCAGCGAACCAGCTTTTTTGCTTCTTTTTTATCATCCAGTTTTACAACCGCCCGCTTTGTGGCCACCGGCACCACTGCATATACCCCAAGTTCTACGGCCTTCTGAATGATCAGCTCCATTTTATCGTTTTTGGGCAGTCCCTGAAACAGATAAATTTTGGATGGAAGCTCCAGTCCTTCTTCCTTTACAAACATAATCAATGCTTCCACATATTCCGGATCCAGAGCTGTGATCTCACAGTGATATTCTTTCTTTTCGCCGTCACTGATCAATATTTCCTCCCCCGGCTTCATGCGAAGAACGTTCCGGATATGGTTTACATCACTGCCGATGATGCGGATGTTTTTTTCTCCGATTTGTTCCTTTTCAACAAAAAAGCGATACATGCTGCCTCCGTGCTGCTGCCTCTTATGGCACGCCTTCTTATTCTGGTTTACGTGCTGTGATAGCTACCCACTCGTTCTGATAATTGATCTCCACGATCTCCAGACCGGCTTTCAGGATGGCTTCTTTCACACACTCTTCTTTATCGTCGATAATACCTGAAGTAATATACAAAGAACCCGGTTTCATCTGATGGAGCACCTCCGGAGTCAGTGCCTCCAGTACATCCGCCAGAATATTTGCCAGAACGATGTCGTATTTCGCATAACCGACTTTATCCTGTACCTCTTTATCGTCGATCAGATTGCCGATGATCAGCTCCATATCCTCTTCCGGAATGCCATTGGCTTCTTTATTCTCCGCTACGGCATTGATGGTGCAGATATCCAGATCGGTTCCGATGGCATGCTTTGCCCCCAGCTTTAAGGCTACAATAGACAAAATACCGCTTCCTGTACCCACATCCAGGATCTCCATGCCCGGTTTAACATATTTTTTTAATTCACGGATGATCAGCTGTGTAGTCTCGTGCATGCCGGTACCAAAGGCTGTACCGGGATCAATATGAATGATCATGCGATCCTTATCCTCCGGTTTAACCTCCTCCCAGGACGGAATGATCAGGATATCATCCACGTAAAACTGCTTGAAAAACTGCTTCCAGTTATTGATCCAGTCTTTGTCCTCTGTTTCTCCAGTGCTTATGGTTCCCTCACCGATATCCATAAACTCTTTCAGTTCATCCAGCTCCCGGCGGGCATCCGCAAGGATCGCATCCATGTCCTGATCTTCCTCCACATAAAAATTCAGATAGGCAATGCCGTCGTCTTCCGGCATATCCGGCATCATTCCCACAAACATCGCTTCTTTATCAGCTTCAGACAGCGGTTTCTTATCCTGGATCTCCGCCCCCTGCAGCCCAACTTCCGCCAGAGTGGCAATAATGATGTCTTCGGCATCTGTTTTTGTTTTCACTGTAATTTTATTCCATTTCATCGTTTTCCCTCCTTACTGTCAGGTAAATTCGCATAAAAAATCAGACTAATCATACACGAAACGCCGAGAAAGTGCAAGCTGCACTTTCTCGGCGTTCAGACTGCCAATGCACACCTCTGTATTATCTCTGCCGGAAAAACTCGTTAACGAAGTTATTATTTTATTACAGACATAGTTTCATCTTCTTTCTGAAATAATCTGTATGTTTCTCCGGCCTCCAGCTCTACTCCCTTGATCGCTGATAATTCTGTCACTGTCATCATCTCATAATTCTGTTCGATCAGTGCCTCCAGAATGGGTTCCACAGCCTGCGCTGTGGTCTTATAAATATCATGCATCAGAACAATTGCGCCATCCGACGCATTCTCGGTCACATACTTAATCAGGCGATCACTGTCCTTATATTTCCAGTCCTCTGTATCCACGGACCACGAGACATTAGGACGATCCATGCAGCACAATACATCGTTTTCGCAAAGACCATACGGGGTGCGAATCAGTGTCGGCTTTTCTCCCGTATATTCTTCCACCACCTCATCCGTCTTTTGCAGTTCCTCCTGTGTTTCTTCCGGCGCTATTGTTTTAAAATTTGCGTGAGAATAGGAATGGTTGCCAATCTCACACCCCAACTCCATTTCCCTTTTAATCAGCTCTCCTGTAGTACTGTTAATGTTCTGCCCGATCACCATAAACGTTGCTTTTGCTTCATATTTCTCCAGCGCATCCAGTACCGTTTTCGTATTGATTTCGTTCGGGCCGTCATCAAAGGTCAGCGCGATGTATTTTTTATTCACATCATATAACACCGCGTCCGTCTTACGAATATATCCTCCCTCTACACAGTACCAGTTTTTACTGTACTGTTTCACCTGCAGCTGCTGTCCGAACGCAACATGTTTCACTACATCAGAGCTTTCTAATGCATGACTGTATACTTTCGCCGTCTCTGCGGTAACAGCGATCCGCAGATTATCCGACTGTTTTTTATTTTCTGCCGCCAATATCGGACAACACATACACAGTCCCCAAACAGCTGCCAGAGATATGACATTGATGATTTTCTTTGCTCTTTTTTCCATGCCCGTTCTCCTATCCTGGATTCTTCGTATCTGTTCAGAACCTTCACAGCTACGATTTTTCTTATTTCTGCAACAAACCATTTTGAATTTTTATGTCTTAGCACAGTTTATGTCATTTGTGCAGAAGATATTCTGCGAACGGATATATAAAAACGAGAGCCAGCACTCAGCTGTTTATTTTTTATTTTTTTGAACTAAAGATGAATAAGTCTTTCCGGCCTTCATCGGCACATTATTGATCGCGGAAAGTTCTGTGACTGTGACCGTCTCAAACCCCTGTTTTTCCAGACTTTTCAGAATGCGGTCAACTGCTTTTGCTGTCGACTTGTGGATATCGTGCATCAGAACGATTCCACCATTCTTAGCATTTTTCGAGACATACTTAACCAGTCTGTCTGTATCACGGTACTTCCAGTCCAGTGTATCTACCGACCAGAAAATATTTGGTCTGTCAAAGCATTTCAGTACACTTTTTGAACTGGCACCGTAGGGTGTACGGATAACTGTGGGTTTACTGCCAATGTATTTCTTAACGGCATCATCTGTCTTTTTCAATTCGGACTTAATTTTTTTCTGTGAAATCTTTTTGAAATTGGCATGGGAATAAGAATGATTGCCGATCTCACAGCCAAGCTCCACTTCCCGTTTCAGAAGATCAGCCGTACCTTTGTTGACATTCTGCCCCACCACCATAAACGTTGCTTTCGCCTTATGTTTTTCCAGTGCATCCAGCACGATCTTTGTATTGGTCTTGCTCGGTCCGTCATCAAAAGTCAGTGCGATATGCTTTTTTGTCTTATCATACAGTACCACATCTTTTTTACGAACATAGCCGTCAGACACCTTGTACCAGTCTCCACAGACCTCTTTCGCTGCCATGTGTTTTCCGAATTTAACGGTCTTTACCACTTTTGCCTCTGATGATTGCTCCTGATATACTTTTGCTTTCTGTACCTTAACTGCCACCTGCATGTTCTTGGACAACGATTCTGTCTCGGCTGCATGTGCCGAACAGGTAAACAGTATTAGTCCCAACATTAATCCTAACACTACCATCCATCTGCTTTTTCTTTTTGTCATGATAAACGCTCCCTTCTGACAGATATTTCTGTCCTTTTGTTGCAACAATCATATCACAAACCTGCCACATATTCTCCTAAGTTATTATGAAGAAATCTAAAGGAAAATGAAGAACTGCCACAACTATACGCTGCAGCAGTTCTTCGTAAAAGAGTCACTTTATCCTGTGACCGGAAGCTATCTCCCGGTCTCTGATTAACCCTCAAAAGTTTCTTTCAGTTTTTCTTTAAAAGATTTCTTTTTGGTGCCGGAACCGCCAAGAGTCTCGTCAAATTTACGAAGAGCCTCTTTAGATTCATTGCTAAGAGAAGTAGGCACCTTAAGATTCAGAGTCACATAATGATCACCGCGCACATTGCGGTTGCGCAGGGACGGCACGCCTTTGCCTTTCAGGCGAATACGGGTATTGGGCTGTGTGCCCGGCTTAACCTCATACTCCACATCGCCGTCTACGGTAGGAATGCGGATCGTTCCGCCCAAAGCTGCCTGCGCAAAAGAAATATCCGCAGTAGAGAAAATGTTCATATCCTCTCTCTGGAAGATTGCATGACGGGCCACACGTACTTCTACCAGCAGATCGCCTCTCGGTCCGCCGTTGGTGCCCGGCTCACCCTTATCCCGGATGCGGATGCTCTGTCCGTCATCGATACCGGCAGGAACACTGACCTGAATCTTCTTTCTGGAAGAAGTAAATCCTGTACCGCGGCAATCCGGACATTTTTCACGAATGATCTTACCGGTACCCTGGCAATCCGGACATACCGTCACATTCCGCACCATACCAAACATGGACTGCTGCGTCATGACGACCTGACCGCTGCCGTTACACTTCGGACAGGTTTCCGGAGATGTTCCGGGCTTTGCTCCTGTACCGTTACACTTGGTACAGGGATCTTTCAACGTGATCTCCAGTTCCTTTTCGCAGCCGGTAATGGCTTCCTGGAACATGATATTTACAGCTGCACGCAGATTGGCGCCTTTCATCGCTCCGTTATTAGCCCTTCTGCGGCCACCGCCGCCAAACAGATCACCGAAAATATCACCAAAGATATCACCCATATCTCCGCTGAAATCAAAACCGCCAAAGCCACCGGCTCCGCCGCCGCCATTTTCAAATGCCGCATGACCGAACTGATCATACTGACGTCGCTTATCCGGATCACTTAAGACACCATAGGCTTCTGTTGCTTCTTTAAACTTTGCTTCGGCCTCTTTATCTCCCGGGTTCATATCCGGATGATACTTTTTCGCCAGCTTCCTGTAGGCTTTTTTCAATGTCGCATCGTCGGCATTTCTGTCTACCCCCAGGACTTCATAATAATCTCTTTTATCGGCCATGATGTATACCCTCTATCCTCTTACTTATAACATCCCGGGACGAGATCTCGCCCCGGGATATTCTCATTTTATTCTTTACGCTATAGCTTAAACCTCTTTATAGTCAGCGTCTACGACATCATCGTAGCCAGCCTCACCGCCGTTAGCGGATCCGCCTGCTGCGCCGCCCATGTTCGGTCCCGGTCCGGCCTGACCGCCCTGAGCTGCCTGAGCCTGCTCGTAAACTTTCGCAAACAGTTTCTGAGCGCTCTCCATCAGTTTTTCTTTGCCTGCTTTGATATCGTTAACCTGAGCGTCGGTCAGCGTACCGTCTGCCGGTGTGCTCTCCAGAGTCTTCTTCAGAGCCTCCAGGTCTGCCTGAACAGCGGCCTTGTCAGAAGCATCCAGTTTATCACCTACTTCATTCATAGCATTCTCCACCTGGAATACCATGGAATCAGCCTCGTTCTTTGCATCGATGGCTTCCTTACGTTTCTTATCCTGGGCTTCATACTCTGCAGCTTCACGTACAGCTTTATCGATGTCATCATCAGACATGTTGGATCCTGCTGTGATGGTAATGTGCTGCTCTTTTCCGGTTCCCAGATCCTTAGCGGATACATTTACGATACCGTTGGCATCAATATCGAAGGTTACCTCGATCTGCGGTACACCACGTCTTGCCGGCGGGATACCATCCAGTCTGAACTGACCGAGGGATTTATTATCTCTGGCGAACTGACGCTCACCCTGTACTACGTTAATATCTACGGCTGTCTGGTTGTCTGCGGCTGTAGAGAAGATCTGGCTCTTCTTAGTCGGGATAGTTGTATTTCTCTCGATCAGTCTGGTTGCGATGCCTCCCATGGTCTCGATAGACAGAGACAGCGGAGTAACGTCCAGAAGAAGGATATCGCCTGCACCTGCATCGCCGGCCAGTTTACCACCCTGTACAGAAGCACCAAGGGCTACACACTCATCCGGGTTCAGAGCTTTGCTCGGCTCATGGCCTGTCAGCTGTTTTACCTTATCCTGTACAGCCGGGATACGTGTAGAACCACCAACCAGCAGGACTTTGCTCAGTTCAGATGCGGTCAGACCGGCATCTGAAAGGGCACGGCGAACCGGCTCAGCTGTAGCTTCTACCAGATCTCTGGTCAGCTCATCAAATTTGGCCTTTGTCAGGTTCATATCAAAATGTTTCGGCACACCGTCAACTGCTGTGATGAACGGCAGGTTGATATTAGTGGTAGTTGCGGAAGAAAGCTCTTTCTTAGCTTTCTCAGCAGCCTCTTTCAGTCTCTGCAGTGCCATCTTATCGCCGGAAAGGTCAACACCCTCTGTTCTCTTGAACTCAGCCAGCATATAATCTGTAATCTTCTGGTCGAAATCGTCACCACCCAGTCTGTTGTTACCGGCAGTGGACAGAACCTCGATAACACCGTCACCGATCTCAATGATGGAAACATCGAAGGTACCGCCGCCCAGGTCGTATACCATGATCTTCTGCTCATGCTCGTTATCAAGACCATAAGCCAGAGCTGCTGCTGTAGGCTCGTTGATGATACGTTTTACATCCAGACCGGCAATCTTACCGGCATCTTTTGTAGCCTGACGCTGAGCATCGTTGAAGTAGGCCGGAACTGTGATAACAGCCTCTGTTACTTTCTCGCCCAGATAAGCCTCTGCATCGCTTTTCAGTTTCTGTAGGATCATAGCGGAAATCTCCTGCGGAGAATATTTCTTATCGTCGATTGTTACGCGGTAGTCGGAACCCATATGTCTCTTGATGGAAGAGATGGTCTTGTCAGCGTTGGTTACAGCCTGACGTTTTGCCGGCTCACCTACCAGACGTTCGCCTGTCTTTGTGAAAGCTACAACAGACGGTGTGGTTCTTGCTCCCTCTGTGTTTGTGATAACGGTGGGCTGTCCACCTTCCATTACTGCTACGCAGCTGTTTGTTGTACCAAGGTCAATACCAATAATCTTGCTCATAATGATGTCCTCCTCACTATATTCAAAAAACTTAGTTAGCTACTTTAACCATACTGTGACGAACTACGAAATCCTTATAGGTGTAACCCTTCTGGAATTCCTCAACGATGATATTCTCACCGACTTCTTCGTCCTCCACATGCATGACTGCATTGTGATAATCCGGATTAAACTCGGCACCCACAGCTTCAATGGGTTTAACACCAAGTTCTTCAAGGGATGTGATCATCTGTTTGTAAACCTTATTCATACCATCCACAAAAGGATCTTCCAGCTGTTCTTCTGTTGCTGTGGCCAATCCCCGTTCAAAGGAATCCACCACCGGAAGAAGCTTTTCTACGATCTCTTTGGCTCCGATAATATACATGCTGGCTTTTTCTTTATCCGTCCGTTTGCGGTAATTATCAAACTCCGCCATCTGACGTCTCAGCTGATCAGTCAGTTCCTCGATTTTTTCATCCTTTTTATCTTTCTTCTTGGAAAAGAGCTTTTTCTTTTCCTTGGGAGCTTCTGCCTCATTCGAGGCTTCTGTTTCTTCTTTTGTTTCGTCTTCGGCAGTCGTCTCTGTATTCGGCTCTGCCTCCGGCTCCTGTACGGTTTCATCCTGCTTTACTGTATCTTCAGCAGTTTCGGCAGTTTCGTTCACCGTTTCCTCTTTTTTCATTTCTTCTGTCATAGCCTACCACCTTTCCGGTTATCTATCCTTATGGACTCTTATCCTTTCCTTTGTCGTTAAAGATAGTGTCCAGTTCTTTTTTCAGTACCTTAAGATTATCTACAACATTTTCATAATCCATACGCTTCGGTCCGATAATACCCACCGTACCTTTCATGCCATTGCCCAGATCATATGTGGCTGTAACCACGGCACAATCTTTCATGCTTTCCATCTGCGACTTGCCGCCGAGATACACCTGAATACCGGTGCCCGGACCTTCGTCTTCCCTTTGCTCTTCCCTGAGCATATCCACCAGAGAATTCTTATCCTCCAGCGCGGAAATCAGTTCGCTGGCCTTATCCGGATCGGCAAGCTCCGGATATTTGAAAATGTTGGTCGCGCCGCTGGTATATACCGGTACCTCATCGTCAGCGGAAATGGCTTCTGCCACTGCGTCAATGACGCTGGACACCACATCGCTGTGGATACCCGCTTCTTCCTTGAGTTTCGTGATCAGTCCAAGACTGATCTCGTCGATGGTCAGACCATTCAGCCGGGTATTCAGAAGAAGATTCAGGCGAAGTACCTGTTCCTCATCCATGGGTTCATCAAGATCAATGATCTGATTCCGAACGATATTTCCGTCATTAACGATAACGGCCAACAGCTGCATCTCATGGACTCTGGACAGCTGAATAAACTTCAGCTTGGCGCTGTGCAGGCTCGGTCCGGTGATCATTGTTGCGTAATTGGTATTGGATGCCAGCACCTTTACGATCTGCTTGAGCATCTTTTCCATCTGATCTGTCTTGCGGATCATTACGTCCTTGATCTCCGATACTTCCTGATCTTTCGTGCGGATGATCTCATCCACATAAAGGCGATAGCCTTTATCGGAAGGAATACGGCCTGCGGAAGTGTGCGGCTGTACGATATATCCCATCTCCTCCAGATCCGCCATCTCATTGCGGATCGTGGCCGAACTCAGATTCAAGTCGGTGTATTTGGAAATCGTACGGGAGCCAACCGGTTCTCCAGTCTCCAGATACGTCCGGATGATCGCATCCAAGATCTTCTGTTTTCTTTCACTCAGTTCCATGTCAGCTCCTCCTTTCGCCGTTTTGTTAGCACTCATTTGATTGGAGTGCTAACATCTAGGTATAAAATAGCACCACGCAGATACATTGTCAAGCAAATTACTAAAAGAATTTTGAAAAAAATGTGTTTTCTTTTCCACATAGCAAAAATCCTGCGCAGATTTCTCCACACAGGATTATTACTTCCACTTTCTTCTATATAGTATGAACTCAATCCTCGCGGTCATCCAGAGTTTTTTTCAGCTCGATCATCTTGTCACGCAGCTCTGCGGCAGCCTCGAAATTCAGATCCGCGGCAGCGCGCATCATCTGTTTCTGCACTTCTCCGATGAGCTTTTTCAGTTCTTTGCTGTCCATAGACTCCGGATCCTTGGCCAGCTTTTTCTCTGTCTTAGCTACCTCTTTGGAGATACTGATCAGCTCACGCACTGCTTTTTTGATCGTAGTTGGTGTGATGCCATGGGCTTCATTGTAAGCCTGCTGCAGCTTGCGGCGCCTCTCCGTCTCATCGATGGCTGCCCGCATGGAATCCGTGATCGTATCCGCGTACATGATCACGTGACCCTGAGCGTTTCTGGCCGCACGACCAATTGTCTGGATCAGCGATGTCTCCGAACGCAGGAATCCTTCCTTATCCGCATCCAGGATCACCACCAGGGAAATTTCCGGGATATCCAATCCCTCTCTCAGCAGGTTGATGCCCACCAGCACGTCAAATACATCCAGACGCATATCCCGGATAATCTCCGCCCTCTCCAAGGTGTCGATATCAGAATGCAGATAACGCACCCGGATGCCGGCTTCTTTCATATAATCCGTCAGATCCTCCGCCATCCGCTTGGTCAGTGTGGTCACCAGGATCTTATTATGCTGTTCTATTTCCTTTCGAATCTCTCCGATCAGATCATCGATCTGTCCCTGTACCGGTCGGACAGAAATCTCCGGATCCAGAAGACCGGTAGGACGGATCAGCTGTTCTGCCCGCAAAAACTCATGATCTGCCTCATAATCGCCAGGCGTAGCAGATACAAACATCATCTGGTCGATGCGCTGCTCGAATTCCTCAAAATTCAACGGACGATTATCCAGAGCTGAAGGAAGTCGGAAACCATATTCCACCAGAGTACGCTTTCTGGACTGGTCACCGGCATACATACCTCTGACCTGCGGCAATGTAATATGGGACTCGTCCACGATGATCAGGAAATCATCCTTAAAATAGTCGATCAGAGTGTAGGGCGGTTCTCCTGCTTCCAGACCGGAAAAATACCGGGAATAATTCTCAATGCCGGAACAGAAACCTGTTTCCTTCAGCATTTCCATGTCAAAGTTTGTGCGCTCCCAGATGCGCTGTGCTTCCAGAAGTTTATCCTCGCTTTTGAAATAGCGCACCTGCGTATCCAGCTCCTCTTCGATCTCCTGGGCCGCCTTTTTGATCTTTTCCGGTGCCACCACATAGTGAGAAGCAGGAAAAATCGCCGCATGCTTCAGCTCGCTGACCGCTTCCGTAGTCAGCACATCCCGTTCTGTAATCCGGTCGATTTCATCTCCGAAAAACTCAATACGAATAAATCTATCTGAAGCATCTGCCGGGAAAACGTCCAGAACATCCCCATGTACTCGGAAAGTACCACGGTGAAAATCCAGATCATTTCGGTCGTACTGAATATCGATCAGCTCCCGCACCACCTCGTCCCTGTCCTTTTCCATGCCGGGGCGAAGGGAAATGATCATATTCTGATAATCATCGGGACTTCCAATGCCGTAGATGCAGGATACACTGGAGACAATGATCACATCCCGCCGCTCACTCAAAGCCGCCGTGGCGGAAAGACGCAGTTTGTCGATTTCATCGTTGATAGCCGAGTCCTTGGCAATATAGGTGTCTGTGGAAGGCACATAAGCTTCCGGCTGGTAATAATCGTAGTAGGATACAAAATACTCCACCGCATTTTCCGGGAAGAACTCTTTAAATTCCCCGTAAAGCTGGGCAGCCAAAGTTTTGTTGTGGGCGAGGATCAGCGTCGGCTTGTTCAGCTGGGCAATCACATTGGCCATAGTGAAGGTCTTGCCAGAGCCGGTAACACCAAGAAGGGTCTGAAACTGGTTGCCTTCTTTGAAACCCTGCACCAGCATTTCAATGGCCTGGGGCTGATCGCCGGTGGGGGCAAATTCTGATACTAATTCAAAGTGATCCATGAAAGGCTCCTTCCATATTAAGTACATTTATACTACATTACGATATTAAGTTCATCGTATAGCTCTATCATTTATAGTAAACTTTCTTTTTCGTTCCACTGCTTGCAATGATTCTTCCTTCTGATGCCATTTCCTTCAACAGTGCTCTTGTTCTAACTTCACTTAGTCCAAGCATTTTTGCGATTTCGCTTGTTTTTGATGCGCCGTTATTTTCAAGAAAAACATCTATTTTTTCTTTATTCTGCAATGTTTTTTTCGCATGTTTTATTTCGCTTGTTTCATTTCGCTTGTTTTTTTCGCTTGTTTTTTTACAAACGATAAAGTTAAACTCGTTCGTGACGCATCCCCATATCTTTCTTCAATGATTGGATCTACCCATCCTTCCTGCTCCCATGATGCATAACAAAATATGTATCACCTAACTCACCGGCTGCTGAATCTACTATAGAACCCTTTTCTTCTATACCCAATTTTCGGCATTCTTCATCAAATTCTTCTCTAGTTAAGAATCCAGTTCTCATTTTATAATATGATGTCCCCAAAATGACAAGAGATTTATATACTAATTCAATATCAGCATATACAGCTTGCTTTAAACTTTTTGATGCACGAGAATGAAAGTAAATTCTACCAGGGAAATATTTATTAATCCACTCTTCAAGTTCCTCATAAGTCGAGAGTATTGGTATTTCCGAAGATCCTTCCTTAGTCTTTTCAAGTTGCTCCAATAATGAATCAATTTCCTATATTACCGAAAGCATATCATACCTGCATAAAAAAGTATAGGTTTTTTCAGAACGTTTGTTCTGTTTTGATGTTATTTCTCCACATATTTATAATAAGAGCCTCCGCACAAACGGAGGCTCCCTGTCAACTCTGCCATACTTCAAATGCTTCTTAGTACCTGTTCTGAACAGTTACTCTTCTTATCTAAAATCCCCCAGGAAAAACAATGCCATAGTTCCCGGACCGGAATGCGCTCCGATGGTGGCTCCCACATGATTTATCAGGATCTCTGTTCCCGGATATCGTTTCAGGACCTCCTGCTTTAAGTTTTCTGCTTCGTCAGCACAATCGCCATGACTGATCATCATGATCGGATTCTTATCCTTATAAGAGCCAATACGCTCATCCATCATATCCGCCAGCTTGATGATGGAATGCTTACGCCCTCTGACCTTTGACAGGCTGATCAGATGGCCCTCATTATCCACATGAAGCATAGGCTTGATATTGATCATGGTACCGAGAATAGCCGTCGCCTTAGATACACGGCCGCCGCGATACAGATGAAACAGATCATTTACCGTAAACACATGGCACAGGTGAAGCTTATTCTCCTCCAGCCAGGAAGTCAGTTCCTCCATGGTCTTTCCTTCTTTTTTTAACTTTGCAGCGTACCACACCAGCAAACCTTCCCCCAGAGAGGCACTTAAACTGTCCACCACCGTAATCTTTCTCTCCGGATATTTTTCACGCATATCCTCAGCAGCCAGCCGGGCAGAATTGTAGCTTCCACTCAAACCGGACGAAAAAGCAATATGCAGGATATCCACTCCCTGCTTAAGATAAGGTTCCCACAGACCGGCAGCATCCTCCGCATTATACTGAGATGTGGTCGGCATAGAACCATTTCTCATGCGGTCATAAAACTCCGCCACCGGAAGCTCATTTTCCAGAGTATACTGCTTATCCTCCAGCGTATACGGCAAAAATAAAAAATCGATATCATTCTCTTTATAAAAACTGTAAGGCAGATCTGCCGTGTTATCCGTCGTAATCTTATACATTCTATCCATAAATCCTCCTGTCTATGGGTCACCCCGTACTTTATTCATACACCCCGATTATACACTCATTTCCAGAAAATGTATAATTAATTCTTTGCTTCCTCTCTCAAGCCCAGAAACCGTCTGCAGGCTATATCTGCGTGAGGTATATATATATTTTTTTCGCGACTTTAACGAGCACGACTCCGAGACTACAGGCTCGGAGCGAGCGCAGTAGGAGCAAAAAAGACATATATATACCTCACGCAGATATGGCCTGCAGACGGTTTCGTCCCTCTCCAACTCAAAAAAGGATCACCAGACTTTTTATATGCATAGCAAAAAAAGCGGCCAAGGAACTATCCCTCGACCGCAAATATAACTTATTATGCAAGAATCGCCTTATCACTGGCAAATTCCTCACCCGACACCACCTCAAACTGATGCATCAGATCCGCCACAGTCAGCTTCTTCTTCTCCTCACCGGAGATATCCAGAATCACCCTGCCGTCATGCATCATGATCAGACGATTACCATGCTTGATCGCATCCTTCATATTGTGAGTAACCATCAGTGCCGTCAGATGATGCTCGGCAATGATCTGATCCGTAACCTTCAGCACCTTCTGGGCTGTTTTGGGATCCAGCGCTGCCGTATGCTCGTCCAGAAGCAGCAGTTTCGGCTTCTGCAGCGTCGCCATCAGAAGTGTCAGAGCCTGTCTCTGTCCACCGGACAGAAGGCCTACCTTACTGGTCAGACGATCCTCCAGACCAAGGTCCAGGATTTTTAACATTTCCCGGTACTCGTCCTTCTCTTTGCCGGTAATACCCCAGCCAAGAGTACGGCGTTTGCCGCGGCGGGCAGCCATAGCCAGATTCTCCTGAATCTCCATGGTAGCTGCCGTTCCCGTCATGGGATCCTGAAATACACGTCCCAGATAAGCGGCTCTTTTGAATTCAGGTTCCCCGGTAATATTGATACCATCTACCAGGATCGCGCCCTCATCGATGGGCCATACACCGGCCACCGCATTCAGCGTTGTAGATTTGCCGGCACCGTTGCCGCCGATGACGGTACAGAAGTCCCCGTCATTTAAATGAAGATTAACGCCGTTTAAGGCTTTTTTCTCATTAATCGTACCTGCATTAAAGGTTTTGTGTACATTGATGATATCCAGCATACTACTTCTCCTCCTTTGCAGTTTCTCCGGAGCGCTGCGTGATCGCTGCCTGAGAGTTTTTGGCTGCCTTGGCAAAGGAGCTGCTGCGTCCGGCTTTCAGATACGGTACAGCCAGGAAAATTGCCACGATGACAGCGGTAAACAGCTTCAGATCGTTGGAGTTCAGCTTCAGCCAGAGAACGATACCAATAACAATGTAGTAGATCACACCACCCAGCACCACAAAGCTCATCCGCAGCATGAAATTCATGCGGCGACCGGCGACAGCGTTTCCGAACACTTCACCGATGATCACGGCTGCCAGACCGATAACGATGGCGCCGCGACCCATATTGATATCGGAATATCCCTGATACTGAGCCATCAGACCACCGGACAGAGCCACAATACCATTGGAAATCGCCAAAGCCAGCACTTTCATGGTGTTGATGTTGATACCATTTGCCTTGCTCATGGCCGGGTTGCATCCGGTAGCACGAATGGCGGAACCAATCTCTGTACCGAAGAACCAGTACAAAAGCGCGATCAACACAGCAACAAATACCAATGCAACCAGAATAGCTGTCGTGATGTTTCTGGCAGATATCAACAATGTATAATTATTGACATTAATTGCCTTGTTTGCCGCCATTCCCATAATATGGAGATTGACAGAATACAAAGCAATCTGTACCAGAATACCGGACAGGATCGGCGGTATACCAAGCTTTGTATGTAACAGACCGGTAACGAGCCCGGCTGCCAGACCGGCCAGCACTGCGATAAACAGTGACAGCCCCACCGGCATACCGGCCAGCGTCAGCATGATCGTCACAGCACCTCCTGTAGCGAAGGAACCGTCCACCGTAAGATCCGCGAAATCCAGAAGACGGAAAGTAACGAAAACGCCGAGAGCCATAATGCCCCAGATCAGGCCCTGAGCCACGCAGCCCGGCAGGGCTGCCACAAGGTTCAGAGGATTTAAAGATGCGAGATAACTCATAACTACATTCTACCTTTATTCAATATTTCAATCGTATTTCTTATTCTTCGGTGGAGATTGCGGTGTAATCTTCCGGAGCAGTGATATTCAGAGCTTCGCAGCGCTCAGCTACATACTCATAGGTTACGTTCGGAGCGAACTGAACATCCATAGTGGAAACATCAGCACCGTTTACCAGAACTTCGTAAGCCATCTCAGCTGTGGCCACACCAAGATCATAGTAGCTGATAGACAGTGTAGCAACACCACAGCCTTTGCAGATGCCTTCCTCACCACAAACGATCGGGATACCGGCCGGAGTAGCTACGTTGTCAATAGCCTCTGTACAGGAAGCAGCAGTGTTATCTGTCGGGATGTACAGAACTTCGTTTTCACCACATGCAGACTGTGTTACCTGAGCAACATCGTTGGAGTCAGCGAAAGTGTATTCTTTTACAGTGTAACCCATACCTGTCAGAGCTTCTGTAATTACAGTAGCCTGATATTTGGAGTTTGCCTCAGCGGAGCAGTACAGGATACCAACATTCTTTGCCTCCGGGAACAGAGTCTTAATGATCTCAGCCTGCTGATCCAGCGGAGCCAGATCGGATGTACCGGAAACATTGATACCGGTGCTTCCTGCCCAGTCTTTAATATCCAGTGCAGTAGCATAGTCTGTTACGGATGTACCCAGGATCGGAATATCGCTGGTAGCGGAAACAGCTGCCTGCAGTGCCGGTGTGGCATTGGCCATGATCAGATCATAGTTGCTGGATACGAACTGGTTGCAGATGGTAGAACAGGTTGCGGAATCACCGGCTGCGTTCTGCTCATCAAAAGTAACACTGTCGCCAAGCTTCTCTGTCAGGGCATCTTTGAATCCCTGGGTAGCAGCGTCCAGAGCCGGATGCTGTACCAGCTGGCAGATACCTACGGTATAGGTCTGTCCGTCTGCAGCGGCTGCTGCGGAAGAAGCTGCAGAGCTCTCAGCTGCGGAGGAAGCCGTTGCTTCACTCTCTACTGCAGATGCAGCGGAAGAAGCCGGTGCTTCGCTTTTAGCTGCGGAGCTTGAACCACCGCAGGCACTTAAGCTCAGTGCCATTGTCATTGCCATTCCCAATGCAAGAATTTTTTTCATTTTCATGTCTTTTCTCCTCTACAAATCTAACGATTTATTCTTTTATACTTTACGGTATAAAAGTCTATGTGTGATTATACCATGTTTCGGCAATATGTCAATCTTTTATCGCCAAAACATGGTATACTTTGGGCATTTCTCAGGATATTTTAAAGTTTTTTGTAACTGTACAGAAAAGGCCTCATCATCAAATGATTCGGCCTTTTCTGTACAGTCACAATTTTTCTTTAATAATTTCAAGAGCTTTTTCCAGCTGCACATCCGCTTCAGCGTCCTTAGGCAGCTCCACTTTCACATCCGGATCAATACCTTCCCCGTGGATACAGGTACCGTTAGGTGTATAATAGTATGCAATAGTCATCTTGACAGCGCTGCCATCGCTAAATGGAAATGTCTTCTGCACAATACCCTTTCCGTAGGTGGTGTTGCCCACCAGAGTACCTATGCCGTAATCATGCACTGCTCCGGCAAAGATCTCGGAAGCGCTGGCGGAGTATTCATTAACCAGTACCACCATGGGAATATCTATAGGGGTATCGCCGTCACAGGTATACTCTGTTTTTGTACCATCTTTTGTCTGCATATAAACTACCAGTCCTTCCGGCAGGATCTGACGAAGGGTATCCACCACTGCGTCCAGAAGGCCGCCCGGATTATTTCTGAGATCCACGATCAGACCTTTCATGTTCTGTTCTCTCAGTTCCTGATAGTATTTCTCAAACTGTTCAGAAGTAAGTCCCGTAAACTGGGCAATCTGAATATAGCCTATCTGGTCATCCAGCATCTCTCCGGCCACCACCGGCACCTGGATCTCTTCTTTGGTTACATCCACCTCATAGGTCTCGCCGTCTCGTTTGAGGATCATATGCACCTGATCCGCTTCACCGTTTTTAATAGCCGCCGCCACCATGTCCAGCGGATTTTCCTGACAGATCATATCATCCACCTGCACCAGAATATCCCCCGCCTGGATCCCGGCCTTTTCTGCGGGTGTATCCTTATATACCCCCACGATCACTACTTCATTAGTGTCCTCATACTGCTGCATGATCATGCCGACACCACGGTAATCTCCCTGGGTTGAATTCAGGATCTCTTTATATTCGTCGGCGGTATAATAATCCGCATAGGTGTCCCCGATGCCGCTGACCAGACCTTTCAGCATGCTATCCGTCATCTCAGCTTCATCCATATCCTCCAGATAATTCTCACTGATCACTTTTTCGATCAGCCGGATTTTCTGCTTTGTTTTCTCATCTGTGGGTGCATCTCCTGCCTGAGTAAAAACGCGGATACCGCCTGCAGCAGCTGCCACAGCCACAGTCAGAACAATACCCACCAGCACTCCTTTGATAAATCCGCCTTTTTTCTTTTCTTCCATAACTACTCCTAATTATTCTTTTCTATACGTATGCAAAAGGGCAGGTGATATCACCTGCCCCATACTCATTCATCAGACTTTCAGATGTTTCCGGATAGTAATACGGCTTCCCAGATAGCCGATACCAATGCCAAGGACCAGACCTACGGGCAGCAGCACGTAGAACACCTGCTTTACATCCAGAAACTGTACAATATCATTCAGGATATGGAAGCGGGTCAGGACAAAGCTTACCGTCCTGCCATACAGCACATAGACCAGACCAAGCGGAAGAGCGGATCCTACCAGACCAAGAATGATTCCTTCAATGGTGAACGGTGCGCGGACAAAATAGTTGGTGGCGCCGATCAGCTTCATAATGGCGATCTCATTGCTCCGCACGGAAATACCAACGGATATCGTATTGCTGATCAGGAAAATAGATACTGCCAGAAGAATAATAATAATGGCAGCAGACACATAACCCAAAAGTTTGTTAAAAGTACTTAAGGTTTTTGTCGCAGATTCAGAGCTGTTAACCACACGCACACCGTGTAAGCCCTGAATATAACCGATCAGCTCCTCCTGATTTTCGATCTCGTCCACATAGACCTCATAGCTGGACAGCTTTGCCAGAGGATTGTCCCCCTGGAAGCTCTCTGCGGCAGCCTCAGATCCTTTGAAATACTCCTGGCGGAAAGATTCCCAGGCATCCTGCTGTCTCTTATACACATCTGACGCTGCCGACGATACTCCTTGTGTAG
>CALZOU010000025.1 GCA_945827805.1 uncultured Lachnospiraceae bacterium | reverse complement strand
TGCAGTAATGCATGGAGCTGACCAGTACTAATCGGTCGAGGGTTTGACCTGGAGATAAATTTTTTAATAAATTTATTGTCTTAAAAGCAGTTTGGATGTATAATAGTATATGTGGTTTTCAAGGTACATAGAAAACCTGATAAATATTCCTCGATAGCTCAATGGTAGAGCACTCGGCTGTTAACCGAGTTGTTGTAGGTTCGAGCCCTACTCGGGGAGTTGAAAAGACTTGCAGTTATTTGCAGGTCTTTTTTTATGCGTAAAATGGAAAAATATATCCCCTTTATGAAAGATTTTCTACATTTTATCCGGTATAATAAACTGTAGAATACTATACCTTCAAAAGGATGAAATTATGAAAAAGAAATCTTTTGTGCGGCATGCGGCATGGCTTTTGGGACTGCAGGTACTGGTGGTATCGGCACTTTTAGTTTTGTTTGTGGCTTTTTCCTGGAACTCTGCCAAAAACACCCTGGAAAGCTCAAATCATAATCTGATGCAGTTGTACAGCAAGGAGCTGGAAAACAAAATTGAGCATGCCCAGAATATGTTGAAACAGATCCTATATGATAGCAGCGACTATATTTTGCTGCAGAGTGACCGGGAGGCGGATCGATATTATGCTACAGTCCGTCTGAAATCAAAAATGGAAGACCTGATGTCTGTGGAACAGCATGTGGATTCCCTGATGATCGCAGATACAAAGTATCAGCAATGTCTGGATGTGAATAGTCGGACACTGCCTTTTGAGGAAAAAGAGGCTATCCGCAGATTTATGATGGACTATGCCGCACAGGAAGAGCAGACAGCACAGTGGAGAATCAGTAAATTTGCCGGGGAATACTGTTTATATAAAATCTACCTTTGGAAAGGCAGGGCGGTAGGTACTTTTATTACGGTTTCCAGTTTTATGGAGACGGCAGCCAGTATGGATCTGAGTGGCATGTCCATACTTTTGACAGATGATGCGGGAATTGTTTATGGAAATTACGGCAGTGAACTGAAAAATCTGGAGCTTGGGGTATCCCTGGATCAGCTTCAGGATACATCGCTGCAGGGATTTTCCTATCCTCTGAAAGAGGGAGAGCTGTGTCTTCAGTGCAGATTCAGCCGCAGCAGTATCTTGGGTCAGATTCGCGGCAGCATGGTCTTTTTTATGGGAATATTGGTTTTATCTTTTATTGTGACCTTTATTATGGTTTACTACAGCCGCCGTGAGATACTGCGGCCCATGGGGCAGATGACAAGACAGATGGAACATATGTGTGAGGGAGACTATACCCTTCGTATTACGGAGGACTATAAAAACAGTGAGTTTTCTCTGCTGAAAGACACCTTTAATTCCCTTATGGATGAGATTGTGGGGTTGAAGATCAAAAGTTATGAGAAACAGATTGAGCTGCAGGATACGGAGCTTAAATGTATCCGGCTGCAGATCCGCCCTCATTTTTTCCTGAATGCTATGACGACGATTTCCAGTCTCAGTATGCAGGGACGCAATGAAGAAATAACACGTTATATTGATGCGCTTTCGAAAAATGTCAGATACATGTTTAAATCCGGTATGCATACGGTGCCTTTAAAGGAAGAACTGGCGCATGTGGAAAACTATTTTGCCATGCAGGAATTGAAATATCCGGGGTGTGTATTTTATATGATAGAAGCCGAACCCGGGCTGGAAAACTGGCCTATTCCGCAGATGCTGGTGCATACGGTGGTGGAAAATGCCTATAAGTATGCAGTTTCTGTGGAAGAATTACTTACTATTCTGATCAATGTGGAAAAAGTAAGAAGAGAAGACCGGGGATATTTACATATCCGAATCGAAGATGATGGGAAAGGATATGATGAAGAATTGATCACGGCTTTTGCGGAAAAGAAAAATCCGGTTACAGAGAGCGGCAATCGTGTGGGTCTGTGGAGTCTGGCACATATGCTGGAGCTTATGTATGAGGAAGAGGGATTATTTTGTATTCATAATGCAGAAGTACACGGCTGTGTAACGGAATTCTGGATTCCGGAGAAGGTCGTGGTGGAAATACAGTAGGTTTAACGAAATCCTGGATTCCGGAGAATGGTGTAGTGCAAATACGGTAAGCATGACTAAGTCTCGGATCCGAGAGAATAATATAGAGGGAAGTAACTGTTCAGAACAGGCCGAATCACTTGCTGATGAGGCCGTAAGAACATGATTCAGGTGTGAGCAAATCCCATCGGCGCAGCCGATTTTCATGGGTTTGCGAATCGTATCTGTGAGGGTACTGAACAGGTACGGAGGGAATTACAGTAACTGTATTAAAATACTATATTCCGGAGAAATGTGCGGTAGAAATGGACTAAAAAAGAGGAAGAGAGAGATGAAGGTTTTAATAGTAGATGATGACCGGGCGACCGTGGATGTGATCCGCTGTACCATGGACTGGGAGAGGCTGGGCATTGCAGAGGTTTACGAGGCCTACAATATTTCCATGGCGCAGGAAATTCTGCTGGAGCAGGCGGTGGATATTGTCATCAGTGATATAGAGATGCCCCAGGGAAGCGGACTGGATTTATTGGCCTGGTTCAGGGAAAAACATATGGAAGGAGAATTCCTTCTGCTGACCTGTCATGAAAAGTTCAGCTATGCCACGGATGCAGTAAAGCTGCATGCAGCGGAGTATATTCTGAAACCCTTTGACGCGGATGTCATGGAGGCTGCGCTGAAAAAGCTGGTATTAAAAATCAAGGAAGACCGGCAGATCCGTCAGGAGAGGCAGTACGGTCAGTGGGTGGTGCAAAATAAGAGACAGCTGCAATTGTCCTTTCTGGAAGATGTATTCTCGGGGAAACTGGAGGACGGGGCTGAACTGACGGATGAAATATTCAGCCGCCGTCTGGATCTTTCTGAAAATGAGGACTATGTGCTGGTCGTAACCAAAGTTACAGATATTGAGCGGGATCGGGTCAATATCAGCCCCGAGCTGATGCGTTTTTTTATGGAAAATATTCATTCCGAACTGTTGTGCGGCGATCCGGTCAACCATTCGGTAGTTGTCTGGCAACAGAGAAATCATTATCTTCTGGTAACGGTGTGCCCTAATCAGAAATTGGATCGTATGCAGGAAAAATGTGAACAGCTGATGGAGGAATTTCACCGTGTGTTTACCGCAACCATCACCTGCGGGATCT
Organism: uncultured Lachnospiraceae bacterium; assembly: GCA_945827805.1. GTDB lineage: Bacteria > Bacillota > Clostridia > Lachnospirales > Lachnospiraceae > UBA11957. The sequence continues at coordinate 19,010 of CALZOU010000025.1, read as the reverse complement.
GTGATCCCTGTCGGATCACAGAATTTTATCGTACCTTTCTCAGGGTGAGTTCCATTATGGATACGGCGGTAGTTTACTATGGCCGCTGTTTTCGGGTGGGTCAGTATATGGATAATAAAAAAATGGAAGAGAAACTTCCGGACTTTGCCACACTGGAAAAGCTGATCCGTGAGCGGAAAAAGATGGAGCTTTTAAGTCTGCTGAAAACATGGATGTCGGAAAAGGCGGCCGGACAGAAAATGAACAGTCAGACGCTGTATCGTTTGCGGCAGGAAATGCTGCAGGTGGTTTATACCTATCTGGGACGGCAGGGCGTACCGGCCCAGGGACTGGCTTCGGATGAAGCTCTTCTGGCTATGGAGCAGAAGGCTACCCAGTCGATGACGGACATGATTCGTTTTGTGAATCTTCTTACGGAGAAGACTTTTGCCTACGAAGATAAGATCCGGGGCAGTTTTTCTCTGGTGGAAAAGATCAATCAGTATATCCGGGAAAATTATAAAAAGAGCATAGGACGTACGGAGATCGCGGCAGAATTTTATCTGGCACCGGAGTATGTATCCAAGCTTTATAAAAAGGAAACCGGAAAAAGTCTGAAGGATGCCATCAGCGAATGCCGTATAGAACAGGCCATGCTTTTGCTGAAGCGGGGGGATGTCCGTGTCAGCGATGTGGCTGAGGCTGTAGGCTTTGATAATTTCACCTATTTTTCAACATTGTTTAAAAAATATACGGGGATGACACCGAATCAGTACAAAAAGGGACACTAAGCTGTCCTTTTTTTGAAAATATCTGTCCCGTTTTTTAAAGAAAAGGGATCCGGTGGATTGCTATACTGAAAGTACCAAAAAAGGAGGGAATTTCTAATGAAAATGAGAAAATTGGTAGCAGCCGGCCTGGTCGGCGCAATGGTATGCAGTCTGGCAGGCTGCGGCGGATCCGGTTCCGCAGCAGAAAACAAGGGATCTGAGGCAAAGGGGGAAGGAAGCTATGCTCAGGTAACTATGGCGTATTCTACATTCAACAATATTCCGGCAGCTGAGGATCTGGATAAGGTTGAGGAAGCCATCAATGAGATCACCCGTGAAAAGATCGGTGCAGAGATCACTCTGATGCCTATCGGTATCGCAGATTATTCCAGCAAAGTCAGCCTGGCTCTGCAGGGCGGAGAAAAAATTGACATCTTCCACTCCCTGGGGGATTTCAACAATGCTGTTTCTACAGATATGGCATACGATATCACAGATCTTCTGGACACCTGTGCACCGGAAACCAAGGAACTGGTCGGTGCTGACTGGCTGGAGGCCACAACACAGAACGGACGCATTTACGGTATTCCTACAGAAAAACCGGTGGCTTTGACACCTATGGTCGTTTACCGTCAGGATGTGGCAGATGAGCTGCAGCTGGACATGAGCAGCGTAAATTCTATGGAAGATCTGACTCCTATCCTGGAGCAGGTTAAGGCAGGAAAACCGGATATGACACCGGTAGCTGCTGTACAGACCGGTGAGATCGGTGTATCTACTACATACGGCGATCTGGATTTCCTGACAGATGATTTCTACAAACCGATCGGCGTGCTGATGGGCGATGATATGACAGTAACTGATCTGTACTCCACAGATCTTTTCCGTGAGAGATGTGAACTGGTTCGTGACTGGTTCAATAAAGGGCTGGTAATGAAAGACGCCGCTACAACAACAAGTGCCGCTGCAGAGCTGATGAGTTCCGGAAACTATTTCTGCTACGTGGCGGCTTACAGCTATCCGGAAGCAGATACAGCAGCTTCTCTGGAGGCAACCTGCGGATTTGATCTTGGTGCTAAGATGATCGGTTCTGCTTATCTGGCCACCAGTGATCTGAATGCCCTTACCTATATGGTAGCTTCCACTACAGATGTTCCGGAAGCAGCGATGAAATTCCTGAATCTGTGCTACACCGATAAGGATGTCATCAACCTGGTTATCTACGGTCTGGAAGGCAGAGATTACGTTAAGAATGACGATGGTACAGTGGCTTATCCGGAAGGCGAGGATGCTTCCACAGTTCCTTATACAGCACAGTTAAGCTGCGGTACTTTCGGAAACTTCTTCCTGATGTACCCGATGGCAGGAACAGATCCGGCTTCTCTGGAATGGGAACTGGAGCAGAACAAATCTGCAAAGACTTCTCCGGCTATGGGCTTTACCTATGACGCAAGCAAGATGAAAACACAGTACACAGCTGTAAAGAACGTTATTTCCCAGTATTTACCGGGACTGATCTGCGGAAGCCTTGATCCGGCTACCGAGATCGATAAATTTGTACAGGCTCTGAACGATGCAGGATACAGCGAGATCCTTGCCGACAAGCAGGAGCAGCTGAACGCATGGCTGGAAACAAAATAAGCAGGAGCTAATGGTTAAGACAGGGGAGAGGCCGCAGGCCTTTCCTCTGCAGCTAAAGAGAGTTTTGGAGGAAAAGATGGAGAGAGCACAGGCTTTACCGAAGAAAAAGAAACGCTTTCGTAATCTGCCCCTGTTTCTGATCGCACTGCCGGGCGTAATATATCTGATCATCAACAACTATGTGCCGATGTTCGGTATTTTCCTGGCTTTTAAGGATTACAGCTTTGTTAAAGGCGTATTTGGCAGTGACTGGTGCGGATTTGAGAATTTTAAGTTCCTGTTCCAGACAAAGGATGCCTGGATCATGACGAGAAATACGATCCTGTATAATGTGGCGTTTATTATCCTGGGAACGATCACGGCCATCACTGTGGCGATCATGATCTGTGAGCTGGGAAAAAGAAAACGTGTGAAATTTTTCCAGGCAGCACTTCTTTTGCCGAACCTGCTGTCCTGGGTAGTTATCGGTTTTATTGCCTACGCATTCCTGAATGCGGATACAGGTTTCATCAATAATACGATCTTAAGAGGTCTGGGCCTTGATCCGGTAACCTGGTATTCCACACCGGGCCCCTGGCCGGCCATTCTGGTGATCGTTAACCTGTGGAAAAATATCGGTTATCAGTCCATTGTGTATATGGCAGCTATTTCCGGTATCGATAAATCAATTTACGAGGCAGCAGCAGTGGATGGTGCACCGAAAATGAAACAGATCTTTTCTGTGACATTGCCGATGCTGAAGCCTACCGTAATTACACTGACACTGATGTCCATCGGACGTATCTTCTATTCCGATTTCGGTCTGTTTTATCAGGTGCCGCAGAACTCCGGCGCGCTGTTCCCGGTTACCCAGACCATCGATACCTATGTATACCGAGGCTTGATGGAACTGAACGACGTGGGTATGTCTGCCGCAGCGGGCTTATATCAGTCTCTCGTAGGCTTTGTTCTGGTACTTCTGGCCAACTGGATCGTTCGTAAGATAGATTCCGATAATGCACTGTTCTAAAGGAGGTTGCTATGACAGAAAGTAAAACTTTTAACCGAGTGGCCACCATTCTTCTGACAGTGCTGGTCATTATCACATTATTGCCGATTCTTCTGATCGTTATTGCGTCTTTTACAGAGGAACAGACGCTGATTCGGGACGGTTACACCTTCTTCCCGAAAAACTTCAGTCTGGACGCCTATTACTATATGGTTAAACAGGGAGCCGTTATTGTCCGTGCCTACGGCGTATCTATTTTTGTTACCGTGGTAGGTACCTGCCTCAGCGTATTGCTGACAACCATGCTGGCTTACCCGATGTCCAGAAAATCTTTTAAATTCCGCAATGCTCTGGCATTCTTTGTATTCTTCACCATGCTGTTTAACGGAGGTATCGTTCCTTCCTACATCATGTGGACTAAGTTTTTACATATCAAGGATACGATCTGGGCATTGATCATTCCGAACTATCTTGTCACTGCATTTAATGTTATTCTGGTGAAGAACTTCTATCAGAACAGCATCCCGGATTCTCTGGTGGAGGCGGCACAGATTGACGGTGCCAGTGAATTCACGATCTTCAGAAAGATCATGTTCCCGCTGGCTGTTCCCACCGTGGCTACCATCAGTCTGTTTACCGGTATCTGCTACTGGAATGACTGGACAAACGGTCTGTACTATATCAGCGATGAGAAACTGTACAGTATCCAGCTGCTTCTGATGAAAATCATGAACAATATTCAGGCTCTCCGTTCGAATTCTACGGCAGCGCTTCTGGGTACCGGAACAGTGGATCTGCCGGGTACATCCATACGAATGGCTATGGCGGTTATCGGTATTCTGCCGATCCTTCTGATCTATCCTTTTGTACAGAAATATCTTGTCAAAGGTGTTGTGGTCGGTGCTGTAAAAGGTTAACACAAACGACGGTATGCGTCGGAAAAAATGGGCTGCTGTCGTCAGCATCTTTCGTGTGTATGCCCGAAAGATGGAAGGCGCAGCAGCTTTGTTTATTGAAATGAAAGGGGAAAAAGTATGACGATCAGAGAAGTAATAGACAGGGTACTTGCGTATCATCCGCAGTTTCCCGCAGATTATGAAGGGTGCGATGATTTTAAATGCGGTTATCCGGAGGATGAGTGTACAGGAATCGTTTCCGCGCTGGTTCCAACCGTGGAGGTGATTCGAAAGGCCATTGAATTGGGAGCAAATCTTTTGCTGGTGCATGAACCCACATTTTATTCTACCATGGATTATCCGGACTGGCGGGCCGGTTTTGACAACCAGGTATACGAGGAAAAACGGGAACTGCTGGATAAACACAGGATCACCGTATGGCGTGATCACGACCACATGCATGCCCACAAACCGGATAGGATCTTCACAGGCGTGATCCATTATCTCGGCTGGGAGGATTATCGCATCGAAAATCCGGCGGATGATTTTATGGCCATGAGTTTCTGCCTGCCGGAGATGACGGTAGCTGAGCTTGGCAATCTGTTAAAAGAAAAGATCGGATTAAACGGCCTGCGTTATATCGGAAGAGATACGGATGTGATCCGTAAAGTGGCTATCGTGGGTCATCTGATTCCGGGTTCCATCGGCGGAGACTATACGGATGAACGCGGGGTGGTACAGGAATACTCCAACAAAGTCATCCATCTTATGGAGAACGGCATAGAGGCCATTATTCCGGGAGAAGTTATCGACTGGACGGTAATGTCCTATATCCGCGATGCGGTGGCTCTGGGAAAAACCAAAGCGGTATTTAATATCGGTCATTTCAATATGGAAGAGCTTGGTATGAAATACGCGGTAAAATGGCTCCGGGAAGTTACTGAAGATAAAGTGCCGGTGACCTATGTGCCCAGCGAAGATATCTACCATTTTATGTAAAGAGAGGGCAAAAGTTATGCAGAAATATTCCGTAAATGAACAGAGTCTGGCTTTTGACAGAGTATTGCCCTGGGAAGGACAGGCAGAGCCTCTGGTGTGGGATGGAGACACCTGTTATCTTCAGCTGGCGGCAGGGGAGGCGCAGCGTGTGGAATGCCGTATAGCGGAGCAGACCTTTGCTTTTGCCAAAGAAAATGATGGTATCTGGCGCATGGTCTATCCGTTCCGTGACGGCATTCAGTATGTGCAGATTCTGGTAGACGGTATGGAGGTGATCAGTCCCCTGCTTCCCATCACCTATGGCTACAGCCGTCCCTACAATTTTGTGGCGCTGGAGAAGGAAGATGAGGATTTTTACCGTATACAGGATGTTCCCCATGGCAGTGTCCGGAGAGAGTATTATTTTTCTTCTGTGACGGGAGAATGGGAAAGCTGTATGGTATATACCCCGGCAGAATATGACATGTGTCCGGAGAAAACATACCCGGTGCTGTATCTGCAGCACGGCCATGGAGAAAACGAGATCGGCTGGACGGCTTCCGGTAAGGCGCATTTTATCATGGATAACCTGATTGCGGAGAAAAAGGCGGTTCCCTTTGTCATTGTCATGAGCAATGGCATGGTACAGACGGTGCGGGAGGACGGACAGAGAATCGTGGATTTCCGGCTGTTTGAAAATCAGCTGTTGGAAGATATTATGCCGTTTATTGAAAAGAAATTCCGCGTGGGAACCACGAAGCCCATGAGAGCCATGGCCGGATTGTCTATGGGATCTCTGCAGACCAGTATGATCGGTTTTTCTCATCCGGAGCTGTTTTCGTCCCTTGGTGTATTCAGTGGTTTTGTATCCGATATGATCACCGGTTCACCGCTGGATCTTGCCCATGATGAGCCGGGAGATAATGCCCATCTGGCTATTCTGGAGGACAGAGAAAACTTTGCGCAGACTTTCCGGGTATTTTTCCGTTCCATGGGAGATCTGGACCCTTTCTGGGAAAATTTTGCCGGAGATGACAAAATGCTGGAAGAAAAAGGCATAACCTACATTCGAAAAGTGTATGAGGGCACCCATGACTGGAATGTCTGGAGAAAAAGCTTTTATGACTTTGCTCAGCTGATATTTAAATAGAGGAAAAAATATGGCATATATAGAATTACAATATAAATCCATGGCACTGATGCGAGGTGTTAATGTTACGGTTATTCTGCCCACTGATGGGATGGCGGGGGCTGTACCTGAGCCTCCTTACAAGACCCTGTATATGCTCCCGGGTTACAGCGCTACGGCCCTGGAGCTGGTTACCTATCTGGGCCTCAGAGCACAGGCCGAGTTAAAGGGCATCGCTATTGTGATCCCGGATGGAGAAAATCTGTTTTATCAGGATGTAACACAGCTTCATACATTTTACAGTACATATGTGGGAAAAGAACTGGTGGAAATGACCAGGAAAATGTTCCCGTTGTCGGAGAAAAGAGAAGATACCTATATTGGCGGCATCTCCATGGGCGGTTACGGTGCACTGTATAACGGCATGAAATACCGGGATACATTTTCAAAGGTGGCGGCTTTTTCACCGGCCTGCGATCCTTATCTGATGTTGGTTAAAGAGCCGGGACCGGGATTTTCCAGGGAACAGTTTACAGCACTGTTTGGATCCAAAGAAGCGTATCTGGCCGGCGGCTGCGACCCCAAAACGGCATGGTGCGAATGTCCTGCACAGAAAAGACCGGCACTGTTTTTGTGCAGCGGAACAGAGGACAGGGCCGTGTACAAAGCAGTGGCACAGCTGGAGGCGGCACTTAAAGCGGCAGGTGTGCCCCATACCTACATAGAAGAGCCGGGAGATCACGATTTTTATTTCTGGGAAGGAGTGCTGGACAGAGCTTTCTCGTTTCTGACCGATATTGCTCCGGGAACCAGAGATAAGCTGATTTGTCCGGACCGGATGGAGTAAGCAGAGTATGCAGTATCGTGTGGAGACCCTCGACAGCCGGACCTGGCTGATCGAGGAATATGACGAAAACAACAGTGTATATATGTATCTTCTGGCGGGAGAGGAAAAGGCGGTGCTGATCGATACGGGATTTGGCACCATTGATCTGAAAGAGATCTGTGCTGCTTTGACGCCGCTTCCCGTTACTGTGCTTCTTACCCACGGTCATGCGGATCATATCGGAGGTACAGGGTATTTTGAAACTGTACTTTTGCGGGAGGAAGACAAGGAGATCTATGGGCTGCACAGTGATGAGAACATGCGCAGCGCATTTACAAAGGAGTCTCTTTGCCCGGTAAAGAAGGACATAACCTTTCTCGGGGATACGACGGAACTGAAGCTTGGAGGCCGTACGCTGGAAATCCTTCCGACACCGGGACATTCCGTGGGCAGTATCTGTATTCTGGACAGGGAAAGACGGTGGCTGTTTACGGGAGACAGCTGCTGTAAGGCCCATGTGCTGTTTCTGTTTCCGTATTCCGGGACACTTTCGGAGTATAAGAATGCTATGGAAATGCTCTGGCAGAGAAGGGATGAATATGATCTGACCTGGCCCGGCCATCATGCAAAACCGGTGGAAAAAGATATTATTCTGCAATTTATTGAGGCAGCAGAGCTTCTGGGAGAGGGTAAGCTGGCATCCCGGGTCTGTGAGAGTCCTTTTGGCAGCTACCGTCTGGCAGAATATAAAGATATAGGCATAGAATTTTAGCAGAAAGAAGGACACGTATGGAACCTGTGTTGATATTTGATATTCGGATTCTGGGGATGACTGAGGTTAAGGGCAAGTCTGGCGAGGCACTGATGATTGCCTTTGACGGTACTTCTGACTGTGAGGAGTTTCACGGAAAGGTTTTGCCGGGAGGTATGGATACTCAGAAGGAATGGTATGGATCCCGCAGGCAGTTGTCTGCGAGATATATTCTGGAAGGTGTGGACCGTGAGGGCAAACAATGCCGTATTTTTGTGGAAAATAATGGTACAGCAGAAGCAGACGGTTTTGTGAGGACGACAAAGCCAGTCATAATTACAGACAGTGCCTGTCTGGCATGGATGGAAAAAGCCTGTCTTAAAGGAACTATTGAGCCTCTGGAGGGCGGAGTCCGCATCTGCATCTATGAAGAAATGTAAAGTATAAAGAAAGAGAGACAACAGCTATGGCAAATTTTCAGACAACATATTATTCTCTGCCCATCGGCAGACAGACCACCTTTATGGCAGCTATCCCCAACGATGTACCGCCTATGATGCAGGAGGGAAATCCCTGTTATCAGAGACCGATGAAAACACTGTATCTGCTGCATGGTTTTTCCGGCCATTTCGGAGACTGGATGTATGGCAGCCTGATGAGCAATCTGGCCATGAAATATAATCTGGCCATCATAGCGCCAAGCGGCGACAACAGCTTTTATCTGAACTGGGGAGGAACCGGTTTTGATTATGAGACTTTTGTGGGAGAGGATCTGGTGCAGTATACACGCAGAGTATTCGGTCTTTCGGATAAGAAGGAAGATACATACATCGGCGGCCTGTCCATGGGAGGCTTTGGCGCTATTCATACCGCGTTGGCTTATCCGGATACCTTCTGCAAAATGTTTGGCCTTTCTTCCGCTCTGATCATTCATGATATTATGGGCATGAAAGAGGGTACTGCCAACGAGGTGGCGGATTATGACTATTACCACAAAGTATTTGGCGATCTGGATCAGCTGGAGACCAGCCATGCCAATCCGGAGTATCTGGTAAAACAGCGTCTGGAAAAAGGCGATACGATCCAGCCCATCTATATGGCCTGCGGAACAGAAGATTTTCTGCTGGAACAGAATCGGGCTTTTCGGGATTTCCTGAAGGAAAGCGGCGTGGAGCTGACCTATCATGAAAGTAAGGGAATCCATGACTGGGATTTCTGGAATGAGTATCTGGAGAAAGCGATCCAGTGGATGCTTTCTGAAAAATAATGGCAGCCAGGGGAAGCGTCCCCTGGCTGCTTCTTAAAAAAATAGTTCAGATAAATTGCATAATCCGGGATTTTGGTATATTCTTATAGAAGTAATATAGATATCGTAAACAGAAAAGGAAGAGTATGTTTAAAATGCAGAAGAAAAACAGGCGAGGTCAACTGTTTTCCCGGATTTATGCAGGTGTAGTTGTTGCTGTGGTCGTTTTACTCATCTATTTGGGAATAAATCAGGGCAATGCTGTCATGCAGAAAAATCCTTCCATAGAACCTCGGAGCATTCACAACGTAACGTGCATGGAGATACAAGATGACAGTGCTCCGGCGGGGATTCGCAGGGAATATATTCTGGAAGAAGTTCAGAAAGAACGAAGTAACGATTGTCTGGCATTTTACCTTGTTCATCAATTTGCACAGGTATACATCGAAGATAAGCTGGTATATAGCCTGACACCCGAAAACCCCACTTTTGTTAATCAAGATGTGGGTTGTAACTGGGCAATGCTGCCTTTGAGCCAGGATATGGTGGGTAAACAGATCAGGATCGTGGTCACACCGATCTATCAGGAAGTAAAGAACCGGACAACAGAGTTTCTGATTGGTTCCCGGTACAGGATATCGTTGGAAACTGTGCGCAGCGATCTGCCGGATATTTTGTTGAGTCTTGTGGCTATTGGTGTAGGCATCGGTTTTATGGCAATTTCCCTGGTGTCTGTTTTGCAGAGAAAAGGGAAAAACAGCCTTCTGTATCTGGGATTGTTCTCGACCTTTATGGGTGTCTGGAAACTCCTGGATACCCGGTCTGCGCCGCTTCTCTTTTATCGGTATCCCATGCTTCTATCACAGATTTCTCTGGCTGCACTGAGCCTGACCGTGGTTCCTTTTATCATGTATATCCGGCTTCAGTTCAAAGCGAACAGGAACAGGGTGCTGGATGTGGCCTGTGGTATTTCTTTGCTCAACATCTTTCTTCAGATTTTATTGCAGCTGACAGGCCGCATGGATTTGCGTGAGAGCCTTCAGTTTACCCATATTTCCATGGGTGTTGCGGCAATAGCGCTGATCTATGTTGTGGTTGCGGAATGGCATGAAAAAAGAAGAGACAGGAAGCTATGGCTTACGATGGTTTTCTTTTTGCTGTGTGTTGGTGGTGTAGTGCTGGATGTGGGGTTGTTTTATATAAAAGGAAATTCATTCAGACTGTTGAATACATTGGTATTGTTTATGATATATATTATCGCCATGGGTTCAATGACACTGGTGGAAATGAATCAGCGGGCGATGATCGATTACAGCACCGGACTTTACAATCGAAGCCGATGCAGCGAACTGCTGAGAAGCGAAGATATACTGGAAGATAAGGTCTGCCTGATTATGTTTGACCTTAATCAGCTAAAAATGGTCAATGATACCTGGGGGCATGAGGCCGGTGATGAGATGATTTCCCGGTTTGCGAATGCACTGCGGCAGACAATACCGGCATCGGCTTTTCTGGGACGGTACGGCGGAGATGAGTTTATAGCGGTTATTCGGGAATGTACCCCGGAAAATATAGAGGATATCCTGAACAATCTGGCAAAAACGGTCAGCGTGAATAATGCTCATCAGGAGCTGAAAGTGCATTATGCGGCCGGTTACGCAATGTCGGATGACTTGCCCGAAAGTACTTTGAGTATGCTTCTGGAAAAAGCGGATCAGGCCATGTATGAGAATAAGCGAATATATTATGAGAGTATGGGTAAAAACGGTAACCGGTTTATGGGAAAAGAGGAACAGTAAATGGTTAGTATTGTAGCGGACAGTACCTGTGATCTGTCGCGGGAATTACTGGAAAAATATAAGGTAAAAATCATTCCCCTGCATATTCTGCTCGGAGAAAAGGAATATGAGGATGGCGTTGATCTGAGGCCGGAAGCAATATATGCCTGGGCAGATGATAATAAAACGACGCCGAAAACTTCGGCACCTTCCGTGGAAACGGTTATGCAGACATTCAGGCCGCTGTTGGATAAAGGCGATGATATTGTCTGTTTCTCGATTTCCGAGAGCATGTCCACAACCGCCAATGTGATGCGTCTGGCGGCCAGACAGATGGAGGCGGAGGATCGGGTAAACGTGGTGGATTCCGCCAACCTGTCTACCGGTATAGGGCTTCTGGTACTGGAAGCTGCCAGGATGGCAGCACAGGGAAAAACAGCGGAGGAAATTGTAGCTGAGACAGAAAGACTGAAACCACTGGTGCGTGCAAGCTTTGTGGTGGATACGCTGACCTATCTGTATCGCGGCGGACGCTGTAATGGTCTGGAAGCTATGGCGGGCAGTATGCTTAAACTGCATCCAAAGATCGTTGTATCTGAAGGAAAAATGTCCAGCTCCAAAAAGTACAGAGGAAAGATCGACAAGGTGATCCTGGATTATGCAAAAGATATGGAAGAGCAGCTTTTGCAGGCGAGGAAGGAAAGGGTGTTCATTACACATTCAGGCTGTCCGGATGAGACAGTTCAGATAGTGAAGAAATATCTGCAGAGTCTTTCGCGGTTTGATGAGATCCTGATCACGAGAGCCGGTGGAGTGATCTCCAGCCACTGCGGACCGGGAACCCTGGGGGTTCTGTTTATTGCAGGAGAGCAAATGATAGGTGTCTGACGAAAAAAAGAAAATTGAAGAAAACCTCTTGCCAAGGAGCCGGTTTTATGTTAGTATAATTAACGGTCACTGTCATGAATGGTGTGCCTGGCGCGGCTCCTTGGTCAAGCGGTTAAGACACCGCCCTTTCACGGCGGTAACATGGGTTCAAATCCCGTAGGAGTCATTCCCTCTCGGGGATACAGACATATGGACCTTTAGCTCAGTTGGTTAGAGCAACCGGCTCATAACCGGTCGGTCCCGGGTTCAAGTCCCTGAAGGTCCATTTTAATTTTATTTTCTGGCCCGGTGGCTCAGTTGGTTAGAGCGCCGCCCTGTCACGGCGGAGGTCATGGGTTCGAGCCCCATTCGGGTCGTTTTTTTACAATTTATATGCCGCAGTGGCGGAATAGGCAGACGCCCGGGACTTAAAATCCCGTGGGTAGTGATACCCGTGCCGGTTCGACCCCGGCCTGCGGCAGTGCTTTTCTCAAAGATGCAGATACCGTGTTGGTATCTTTTTTTTATGCTTAGTTTTTCATCTGTGGATTGACCCCGCGAAAGGAACTGGTTATAATGAAAAAAACGAAGTAGCTGTTCAGAACAGGCCGAATCACTTGCTGATGAGGCCGTAAGAATATGATTCAGGTGTGAGCAAACCCCATCGGCGTAGCCGATTTTCATGGGTTTGCGAATCGTATCTGTGAAGGTACTGAACAGATACAAAACGAAAGAGGAGAGAAATCATGAATAAACGAAATGATGCAATACGCGATGCCCGTACACTGGGCATTCCGAAAATGCTGCTTTTAGGATTACAGCATATGTTTGCCATGTTTGGCGCTACAGTTCTTGTTCCGATTCTGGTCAATGGTTACTTCAATGGGGAAGGTCTCTCTGTTCAGGTAACCTTGTTTTTTGCCGGTATCGGTACCCTGTTTTTCCATTGCTGCACCAAACTTAAAGTACCGGCTTTTCTGGGATCTTCCTTCGCCTATCTTGGCGGATTTTATACGGTATCCCAGTTAAATACCGGTATCTATGCCGACATGACCATGGGTGAGAAGCTGCCCTACGCCTGCGGCGGTATCGTGGTAGCGGGACTTATGTATCTGATCCTGGCACTGATCGTCAAGCTCGTAGGTGTAAAACGGGTTATGCATTTCCTGCCGCCCATCGTTACCGGACCGATCATCATCTGTATCGGATTGAGTCTGGCACCTTCCGCTGTGAGCAATGCTTCTACGAACTGGATTCTGGCCTTTGTGGCTCTGGCTGTAGTTGTGATCTTTAATATCTGGGGCAAGGGTATGATGAAGATCATTCCGATCCTTCTGGGGGTTGTGATCTCCTACGGTCTGGCATTGGCGATGAATGCCATGGGAATAACAAACGCAGACGGAAGCGCTATTCTGGATTTTTCCGCGGCAGCTTCTGCAAGCTTTGTGGGAATGCCGGATTTTGTGATGTGCAAGTTTGATCTGACGGCGATTCTGGTTATGGCACCCATCGCACTGGCTTCCATGATGGAGCATGTGGGTGATATGAGTGCTATTTCAGCTACCGTCGGTGAGGATTTTATTGCGGATCCCGGTCTGCACCGCACCCTGATCGGTGATGGTCTGGCCACATCCCTTTCCGCGATCTTTGGCGGACCGGCTAACACCACCTATGGTGAAAATACCGGTGTACTGGAGCTTAGCCGTGTGCATGATCCGAGAGTTATCCGTCTGGCGGCTGTGTTTGCGGTGATCTTAAGCTTCATCCCGAAGGTGGCTGATCTGATCGGTTCCATGCCGGCCGCTATCGTCGGCGGTATCAGTTTTATCCTTTACGGTATGATCTCTGCCATCGGTGTCAGAAATATTGTTGAGAATAAAGTAGATTTTACGAAATCCAGAAACCTGATCATCGCTGCAGTGATCCTGGTATGCGGTCTGGGATTTTCAAACGGTCTCACCTTCAACATCGGCGGAGCCAGCGTTACGCTGACCAGCCTTGCCATCGCGGCTATTGCAGGTATTGTCCTTAATGCGATCCTTCCCGGCAACGATTATGAGTTTGGTAAGAACCCGAAGGGTGATGTCAGCCGCGGCCTTGGTGTGAATCCGCAGAATTCCGATCTGGATGAGTAACAGAATTTAAAGAAAGGGTAACGCAAAAACTTTTAGATATACATGTATATGGAGGACGAAAAGATGAACAGTAATGTAGTGGAAATAACCCATCCGTTGATTCAGCACAAGATTTCCCGACTGAGAGATAAAAATACCGGTACAGCGGAGTTTCGCTCACTGGTGGAAGAAATCGCGATGCTGATGGGATACGAGGCATTGAAGGATCTTCCGCTGGAGGATATCGAGGTGGAAACACCCATTGAGAAATGTATGACACCGGTGATTGCCGGTAAGAATTTTGCCATTGTGCCGATCCTTCGTGCCGGTCTTGGTATGGTCAGCGGTATTCAGGCTCTGGTGCCCACCGCGAAGATTGGTCATATCGGTCTGTATCGTGACGAAAAGACCCATGAGCCTCATGAATATTATTGCAAACTGCCAAGCCCCATTGAGGAGCGTCTGATCGTGGTTACTGATCCGATGCTGGCTACCGGTGGTTCTGCGGTGGCAGCAGTGAACTTTATCAAGCAGCATGGCGGAAAGAAGATTAAATTCATGTCTATCATTGCCGCACCTCAGGGCATCGAGCGACTGATGGAAGCGCATCCGGATATTCAGTTGTATGTTGGTCATATTGATCGTGAGCTTAACGAAAATGCGTACATCTGTCCGGGGCTTGGTGACGCAGGAGACAGAATTTTTGGTACGAAATAAAGAGGTGTAAAGGGGACGGCTTGCTGCAATCTGGCGGCCGTCTGGTATATGTGTAAACCTCGGGCTCCTACTGCGCTCGCTCCGAGCCTGTAGTCTCGGAGTCGTGCTCGTTAAAGTCGCGCGATGTTTACACATATACCAGGCGACCGCCAGATTGCAGCAAGCCTGTTTTAAAATAGAAATAAGGAGACATGAAATATGAGATTTCCTGAATTTTTAAGAGAAAACGGAACCATTGGTTTTGTCGCCCCATCCTTTGGCTGTAACATTGAGCCTTACAGAACAGCTTTTGATCATGCACAGGAAAAATTTAAGGCCTTGGGGCATACTCTGGTACTGGGGCCAAACTGCTATGAGGGAAAGGGCATCGGCATCAGCAACACTCCGTCGGCCTGCGGTAAAGAGCTGACGGAGGGTTATCTTTCTTCGGACAGTGATGTGCTGATCTCCTGCGGCGGCGGAGAACTGATGTGTGAGATTCTGGACTATGTAGATTTTGAACAAATAAAGGCGGCAAAACCCAAGTGGTATATGGGATATTCGGATAACACCAATATGACGTTTCTTCTGGCTACGCTGTGTGATACGGCATCCATCTATGGCCCCTGCGCAGCTGCTTTTGGCATGGAACCGTGGCATGCGTCTATCCGGGATGCCTATCAGGTGCTGACAGGGAAGCTTTCTGAGCTGGAGGGGTATCCTTTATGGGAGAAGGAGTCCCTGAAAGATGAAGAGCATCCGCTGGAACCCATCAATGCCACAGAACCGCGAAAGATCCGCTGTTTTCCGGCAGCAAAGAAGAGTGCTTTTTCCGGGAGACTCATTGGCGGATGTATGGATTGTCTTGTGAATCTTCTGGGAACCTGCTATGATAACGTGGAAGCGTTTAATGAGCGCTACCGTGAGGAAGGTATTGTGTGGTTTCTGGAAGCCTGCGATCTGAATGTTATGGGTATACGCCGGGCAATCTGGCAGATGAAGCATGCAGGCTGGTTTTCTCACGTGAAGGGATTTCTGATCGGCCGGCCGCTGTGCCATGGACAGGAGCTTCTGGGGCTGGATCAGTACAGGGCAGTAACGGATCTTTTGCAGGAGTACGATGTTCCGGTGCTGATGGATCTGGATATCGGGCATATTGCACCTATGATGCCGCTGATCTGTGGAAGTCATGTGGATGTGCGCCTGGGCGGCCAGAAACTGCGTATAAAAATGGAATGCCGCTGAGGCAGGAAGTGAGGTGTCAGTATGAATTGTCAGGATTATGATAAAGCGAATAAAATGGCGATAAAAAATTATCGGCAGAAGCTTGGGCGGGGTGAGTACCCGTATCTGCCGGTGCTGGATTATATCACCCGCTATACCAGTGTCAAGCGTGAGGTCTATCTCGGATTGATGGACATACCGCTGGATCTGGTGGTGGGTACGGTTACGGAGGGACGCTCCAATGCCTTTGCGTCCAATTTTATGCCTCTTCTGGACAATGAGTCGGAGTTTGCCATGAAGTGGGATGCCCTGTGTGACTGGCATTTGAATGAAGGTATCCACGATCCCATCAAAGTGTATGAATTTATGGATCGTTTCTATGTGCAGGAAGGAAACAAGCGGGTCAGTGTTCTCAAATATTTTGACGCTGTCAGTGTCCCGGCCAATGTCTATCGTATTGTTCCCGAATACCGGGAGGATGATGAACAGATCCGGATCTATTATGAATTTATGAAGTTCTTTGATCTGACAGGACTGAATGTGATCTGGTTCAGTAAAGAGGGATCTTATCGCGCTCTTATCAGGGAAACAGGAAATTCAGATACGGAGCACTGGTCTGAGGATGAGATCCTGACACTGAGATCTCTGTATAACCGTACGGATCTGGCCATTGCTGAGAAAAAGCAGGGAGAAAAGATCAACGTTTCCGATGCAATGCTGCGTCTGATCCAGATTTATGATTATGAATCCCTGTGTGAGGATTCTGCGGAACAGCTGAAGGAAAAAATCAACAAAGCATGGGAAGAAATGCTGGTACTTAAAGAACCAGAGACCATTGATCTGAAGCTGGATCCGGCGGAAGAAAATACAAGTGCGGTAAAACAGGTGATGAAGATCCTGAATCCGGACAGAACGAGATATGTGGTGGGATTTGTACACGATAAGAATCCGAAGAGCTCCGGCTGGACCAATGCCCATGAGCTGGGAAAGGCTCATCTGGAAAACAAATACCCCGATCTTATGACTCACAGTTATATGGATGCGCTGGTAGATGGTGACGGTGAAGCGGTGATCCGCCAGGCTGTGGATGATGGCTGCAATGTGATCTTTACGACTTCGCCAAAGCTTCTGGATGCCAGTGTCAAGGTAGCTCTGGACTGTCCTCAGGTGAGGATCCTGAACTGCTCACTGAATACCTCTTTTAAAACAGTGCGGACGTACTATGGACGTATGTACGAGGCTAAGTTCCTTGCCGGTCTGGTGGCAGGAGCCATGAGTCCGGACGGAAAGATCGCCTATGTGGCAGATTATCCGCTGTATGGTATGATCTCCAATATCAATGCCTTTGCTCTGGGTGTGCAGATGACCAATCCCCGGGCCCGGGTGAAGCTGATCTGGTCCAAACTGAAAGATGGTGTGGATTGGGAGAAAGAGCTGGAGGGTATTTCTGTGATATCTCAGCAGGAGATGACCTGTTCCAACAGTCGTTTCAAGGATTTCGGTCTGTGTCTTCTGGAGGACGGAGAGCGCAAGGGTCTGGCGATCCCTGTATGGGACTGGGGAAAATATTACGAGAAGATTTTTGAGAATATCCGTCATGGCATATGGAAGAGCGAAGAGGAATCCCGGGCATTGAATTACTGGTGGGGACTTTCCGCGGGCGTAGTGGATACGCTTTTGTCGCTTAACGTACCGGAAGGTGTGAAGAAGCTGGTGCTTCAGATGGGTGAGAACATAAAACGCGGAGATTTTAAGCCCTTCTCCGGTATTCTGAAGGCTCAGAATGGTGTGGAGATCACGCACCATGAACATACATTGATCGCTCCGAAGGATATCATGACCATGGACTGGCTGCTGGAGAATGTGGACGGACGCATCCCGCAGATGAGTGAATTTATGGAAGAGGCAAAAGAGGTTGTGCGTGTGCAGGGTGTAACAGGAGTAGAGGATGAAGATACTGGTAATAGCTGATGAGGTTTCCAAGGCGTACTATGACTATTTTGATAAGACGCTTCTTGAAGATATCGATCTGATCCTGTCCTGTGGTGATCTGCCGCCGGAATACCTGTCTTTTCTGGTGACGTTTGCCCATTGTCCCCTTCTGTATGTGCGGGGCAATCACGATGTCAAGTATGAAAAAAGACCGCCGGAAGGCTGCGTCTGCATTGATGATGATATTTATGAGTATGAGGGAATACGGATTCTGGGCCTGGGAGGGTCTATGCGTTACATTCCCGGCGTAGATTGTCAGTTTACTTCTCTGGAAATGAAAAAGAGGATCCGTAAACTCTGGCTGAAGCTGAAGTGGAAAAAGGGGTTTGATATTCTTCTGACCCATGCCCCGGCGGCGGGGATCAATGACGGTCAGGATCAGCCCCATAAGGGCTTTGAAGAATTTGTGCAGCTGATGGATCGTTATTCTCCGAAATATATGATTCACGGTCATGTGCATATGTCCTACAATTACCGTCAGCCCAGACTGACAAAGTATGGGCCGACGCTGGTGATCAACGGATATGAGACCTATATGCTGGAGTATGATAAACTCTGGGACAGCCAGATGGGCAACAAGCTCCAGAAAGAAGTGGAATCAGCTAAGAAAATAGCTGACAGCCAAAAGAGAACCAACCACAAATAAGAGCTCTGAGGAGTCCTTCATATCGACATGAAAACAGAGCGCATAGTCGGGATCCAGGGTCACATCGGCAATACGATGTCCCAACCGTTGGATGCGTATGGTGCCTTCCGGTTTGTAGTATTGTACATCCCATCGGCCGGCCATCATATGCATTTCGATCACGGCTGTGTGCTCTTTGACGTGGTAGGTACCTCTGTTTCCGGTCACATCGGAAAAGATAAAGCTGTCACCGAATACAGAAGAATAACGGATTTTAAGCATCTGCGTGTCTCCGGCGGGATCTGTGATCACCGGTGCGAAGGAACGTCCCGGATTTTCGGTGCGAAGAATGAGATTGCCGTCAGTGTCAGCGATGGCAAAACAGCCGGGTTTATCGGCCTCGGGCAGATACATGGAAAACTGCATACTGGTTACCTCCCTAAGTGAAACAGACTTAGGCGTTTGCGAAACGCCACAAGCCGCATAAATACGGCATTTTTTAACTGCAAA
>CALZOU010000024.1 GCA_945827805.1 uncultured Lachnospiraceae bacterium | reverse complement strand
GATGGATAAAATCAAGGTGGAGGATCTGAATCTGCATTACAGCAGTTTTCATGCACTGAAAAACATCAATCTTCCCATACCGGAGAATAAAATCACCGCTTTTATCGGCCCTTCCGGCTGCGGTAAGTCTACACTTTTGAAGTCACTGAACCGGATGAATGATCTGGTAGAAGGCTGTAAAATCGAGGGGAAAGTTACACTTGACGGTACGGATATTTACAAAGATATGGATGTCAATGCCCTGCGAAAACGCGTAGGTATGGTGTTTCAGAAACCCAATCCTTTTCCTATGAGTATTTATGACAACATTGCTTACGGACCGAGGACTCACGGGATTCACAATAAAGCGCAGCTGGACGAGATCGTAGAGCGTTCCTTACGGGACGCAGCCATCTGGGATGAGGTGAAGGATCGTCTGCAGAAAAATGCCATGGGTCTTTCCGGCGGACAGCAGCAGCGAATCTGTATCGCCCGCGCTCTGGCAGTGGATCCGGAGGTGCTTTTGATGGATGAGGCCACTTCTGCCCTGGATCCCATTTCCACATCCAAGATAGAGGATCTTACCATGGAGCTGAAGGACAAACTGACCATTGTTATGGTTACCCACAATATGCAGCAGGCTGTCCGTGTGTCTGACCAGACCGTATTTTTCCTTCTGGGTGAGATCATCGAGTATGGTGATACACAGCAGATTTTCTCCATGCCAAAGGAAAAGAAGACAGAAGATTATATTACCGGACGTTTCGGTTAAGGAGGACAAAACATGCGAAACAGATTCGATCGTCAGCTGGTACAGCTGAACGATGAAATGATCGAAATGGGCAGCATGATCGAAAAGGCGATCCAGCAGGCGATCACTGCCCTGATTAAGCAGGATACGGACGCTGCCAGAAAGATCATTGAGTATGATGAAGATATCGATCAGCAGGAAAAAATCATTGAAAATCTCTGTCTGAAGCTGCTTTTGCAGCAGCAGCCGGTGGCCAGGGACCTGCGTGTGATTTCTTCTGCACTGAAAATGGTTACCGATATGGAGCGTATCGGTGATCATGCCAGCGATATTTCTGAGATGGCTATACTGATGGCAGATAGACCGTATATTAAAAAGCTGGAGCATATCCAGGAGATGGCAAAGGAAGCTTCCGTAATGCTTGTCAACAGTATTGAGGCTTTTGTCAATAAGGATGTAAAACAGGCTCATGAAGTTATCGTTAAGGATGATGTAGTGGACAATCTGTTTGAAACCATTAAAAATGAGCTGATCGCTATGATTCACAAGAATCCTGATGTGGGAGATCAGGCCATGGACCTTCTGATGGTAGCCAAGTATCTGGAACGAATCGGAGATCATGCCTGCAATATTGCAGATTGGGTTATCTTTTCAATTACCGGATCCCATGAGGATTAGTGCCATTTTTCGAAAACAGCTGCATCGATCGCTTGTCAGATAACAGTAATGTAAGGTCGCCGGCAATGTTCTCAGGACAGAGTCGGCGGCCTTTTACATATGCCGGGGCATGAGCAGCGGACATAGGTATACGCAGTGATCTTTGAAAGTGCCAGTACAGAAAAACTTAATATTTTACATAGAATTTACATAACCAATGCACATACTATATATAGCTCTGTTAAGTTGAATGTAAATCTTAGGTAAAATATTGGGAGGTCTTATGGATATTTTTGGTATTCTCACAATGATCGGAGGTCTGGCCCTGTTCCTGTTTGGTATGGATTTCATGGGCGCTAATCTGTCAAAAGCATCCGGCGGTAAGCTGGAGCATATTCTGGAAAAGCTGACCAGCAATCCGCTGAAAGCAGTGGCGCTTGGCGCCGGTGTAACGGCAGTGATCCAGTCATCTTCGGCTACCACGGTTATGGTCGTTGGTTTTGTCAATTCCGGCATCATGAAGTTGTCCCAGGCGACAGGTATTATTATGGGTGCCAACATCGGTACCACCATCACATCCTGGATGCTGAGTCTGACAGGAATTGAAGGCGACAGTGTATTTATAAAAATGCTGAAGCCTTCCTCGTTTGCACCGATCCTGGCTTTGATCGGTATCATTCTGTACATGTTTATCAAAGACGAGAAGAAAAAGCATATCGGCGGTATTCTTCTGGGATTTGCAGTGCTGATGAGTGGTATGGAAACCATGAGCGGCGCGGTAAAACCGCTGGCGGATGTGCCGGAATTTACCGGAATTCTGACCATGTTTTCCAATCCGGTGCTGGGCCTTATTGCCGGTGCGGTGCTGACAGCGGTGATTCAGTCATCCTCAGCTTCTGTAGGTATTTTGCAGGCACTGTGTGCTACCGGTGCTGTATCTTACGCAACGGCATTGCCCATTATCATGGGACAGAATATCGGTACCTGTGTGACTGCCATGATCTCATCTGTGGGAGCGTCAAAGAACGCAAAGCGTGCGGCCTTTATCCATCTGTATTTTAATATTATCGGTACGGCTATTTTTATGATCGTCTTTTACTCGGTCAACGTGGTGGTGCCCTTTGCTTTTCTCGGAGAGTCAGCAAATGCGGCGGGTATTGCCGTAATTCATTCTCTGTTTAACGTTGGTGCAACCTGTCTGCTCCTTCCTTTCACGAAACAGCTGGAGTGGCTGGCCTGTCATACGGTACGTTCCAAGGAAAAAATTACGACAGTGGAGAACCGTCTGCGTCTTCTGGACAGCCGTTTCCTGGATCAGCCCGGACTGGCTATGGAGCACAGTAATCAGGTTATGTCCGAGATGACAAGACTGACCACCAACAGTCTGGATATGGCTATGAGTCTTTTGGAATCCTACAACAGCGAGGATGAAGCGCTGGTGGAGGAGATGGAAAACAGAGTGGATATGTACGAGGATCAGCTGGGAAGGTATCTTCTGGACATATCCACCAGAGAATTGAATGCTGCGGACAGCTATGATCTGTCAGTGCTGCTGCATTGTATCAGTGATATTGAGCGTATATCGGATCATACCGTGAGCATTGCCAGAAGTGCCCGGGAAATGCATGAAAAACAGCTGGATTTCTCGGAAAACGCAAGGAAGGAAGTTCGTATCCTGTGTGCTGCAGTCAGTGAGCTGGTACATCAGACAGCGGATCTTCTGGTGACCCGGGATGTGCAGGCAGCAGTGCGTATTGAACCCTTGGAAGAGGTTATTGACAATATCAGCGACAAGATGAAGCTTCATCATGTAGAGCGTTTGAGAAAAGGACGCTGCACGATCGAGATGGGCTTTATCCTTAACGACCTGACAAATAGTCTGGAGAGAGTGGCTGACCACTGCTCTAACGTGGCTGTCAGCATTCTGGAACAGCAGGAGGACAGCGGCGGACGCCACGAAGTGCGCCGTGAACTGAAACACAGCAACAATGCAGATCTGATGAAGGTATACAAAGAATATAAAGAAAAATATAGTATATCCTGAAAAAGCAGTGTAGAATAAATTGCGTAAAATGTAACTGTTTGGAACAGACAAAAGCTTTATGGCAGGTCTGTTCGGGAGGAAGTATGGCAACGATTTATATTGTTGAAGATGATATGAATATCCGGGAGATTGAGCAGTTTGCCCTCAAAAATTCCGGATATGAGACAAAGGGATTTGCCTGCGCGGCGGAGTTTGAAAAGCAGCTTAAGGAGGAATTGCCGGATCTGATCATTCTGGATATCATGCTGCCGGACAAGGACGGACTGGAAGTGCTCAAAAAACTAAGAATGGAAAAAAGTACGTTCAAGATCCCGGTGATCATGGTGACGGCAAAATCCACAGAGCTTGATAAGGTTAAAGGGCTGGATCTGGGAGCAGATGACTATATGACAAAGCCTTTCGGGGTCATGGAACTGATCTCCAGAGTGAAGGCAATGCTTCGTCGGGCGGACCTGCTGAAAAATGAGGATATGCTGTCTTTTGAAGGTATCGAGATGCAGGAGTCAAAGCATCTGGTAACTGTGAACGGTCATGTGGTTGAGCTGACGTTTAAAGAGTACGAGCTGTTAAAGATGCTCCTTCGCAATGCTGGTATCGTGCTGCAGAGAAGTCAGCTTCTGGACAGAATCTGGGGCATCGATTATGAAGGAGAGTCCCGGACACTGGATATGCACATTAAGACTCTTCGACATAAGCTGGGAGAAAAGGGCAGTCTGATACAGACTGTGCGAAACGTAGGTTATACACTGAACTATAAAAAAGAAGACTGATGATCCGGGGGCAGAAGAGTAAGTGAAACGGAAAATTTATGCCAGAATGGTACTGATCGCTGTGTTGAGTGTGTGCCTGACGGTGATGTTTACCATTGCGATTTTTTATGGTAAATTTCAGGATCAGATTATCGCTGACCTGAAAAGCCATGCCCATATTCTTTTGTATACTCAGAATTTTCTGGAGGATGTAGAACGGGATTATGATCCGAAAATCGATAATCTGCGGATTACGGTCATTGACGCCGACGGTAAAGTGGAATATGACAGTAATGCGGATATCGGTGCCATGGACAATCATGCCGGCCGCCCGGAGGTGCAGGAAGCGCTCAGAAACGGTTCCGGTTATGTGATCCGTGAGTCGGATACGCTGGACAAGCGGACGTACTACTATGCGGAACTTTTGAGTGACGGAAGAGTGCTTAGAGTGGCCAAGGAAGCGGATAGTATATGGGAATTTTTGTTTACGGTGCTGCCGCTGCTTCTGGCGCTTCTGGTGGTTATGCTTTTCTTAAGCATTATGATGGCAAGACTTCTGGCCCGGCAGATGATCCAGCCGGTGGAACAGCTGGCGCTGCATCTGGACAGTGACAATACACCGATCCATACGTATGTGGAGTTGCAGCCTTTTCTTGATAAGATCCATAAGCAGCATCAGGAGCTGAGAAAGAGTGCCCGGCTGCGTCAGGAATTTACCGCCAATGTGTCCCATGAGCTGAAGACACCGCTGGCTTCGATTTCCGGTTATGCGGAGCTTATTGAGACGGGAATTGCCGGGGAGAAGGATACACAGCATTTTGCCAGTGAGATCCACAAAAATGCCAATCGTCTGCTGGCTTTGATCAATGATATTATCCACTTGTCCAAACTGGATGTGATGACGGAGCTTCCGCAGATGAAGCCGCTGAATTTGACGGCAGTGGCTGATAATACGGTGGAAATGCTGCAGCTGCAGGCAGAGAAACACCAGGTGGAGCTTATTATGGACAGGCGGGACGGTCAGGTCAGTATTCGGGGCAATCAGAGTATGATCGAAGAGGTGCTGTATAATCTCTGTGATAATGCCATACGGTACAATCGTCCCGGAGGTCATGTGTGGGTTTCGGTGTATTCTGAGAATTATGAGAGTGTTGTGGAAGTAAAGGATGACGGTATCGGAATTCCTGAGGAGGACCAGGGCCGGATCTTTGAACGGTTTTATCGGGTGGATAAGGGACGTTCGAAGGAGACCGGCGGTACGGGACTTGGGCTGGCTATTGTGAAGCATATTGTGGAGCAGCATCATGCGGAGCTTATTCTGGATAGTGCTTTGGGTCGGGGGACGAAGATACAGATAAGGTTTGGAAATGTGAAGGATTGAATAAGATAATTTAGGTGGTGCAGGCCGCTGGCGCTGCTGCACCGGGATAGTTGTATGGATTTCGCGCTCCGCCTGCGCGCGCGTCGAGCCTGTAGTCTCGACTGGCGTGCTCGAAAAGTCGCTTGAAATCCATACAACTATCCCGGCACAGCAGCGCCAGCGGCCATTTACGTTTTTGGTGGCGGACGGTAAGTGGTTGGGAAAGAGAAAACGAAGTGGGGCAATGGAGTGTGAGAGCAGGAAGGTAACTACGGTGGTGGGAAATCGGGATGGAAATGAGCGAGACTGTCTGGTATAATGGGAGAAAACTGTGGAAGATGAGGTCTTGTATGAAACGGGATGTGGATATTTTAGAAATTTCCGATGGACGGTTTTACCGGGAGAATGATATGGTGAAGGCGGACTGTGGTGGTTGTGTGGGATGCTCGATGTGCTGCAGGGATATGGTGGATACGATCGTGCTGGATCCGTTGGATGTGTGGCATCTGACGAACCGTCTGGGGCTTTCTTTTGAGGAGATGCTTGATAAGCAGCTTATGCTGGATGTGTTTGACGGGCTGATTTTGCCGCGGCTTAAGGAGAGCAGGGAAACGGGAGAATGCCCGTTTTTGGATGGAGACGGAAGGTGCAGTGTGCATGCGGACAGGCCGGGATTTTGTCGGATCTTTCCGTTGGGGCGATATTATGAGAATGGAGATTTTACCTATATTCTGCAGGTAAAAGAATGTCCCCGTCCAAAGACGAAGATCAAAGTGAAAAAATGGATCGATATCCCTGATATGGACAAGAACCGTAAGTTTATCAACCAGTGGCATGGTCTGCAAAAGGAGATGCAGGATAGGCTTGCCCAGTGTGAGGAAGTGTTGCAGAAGAATCTGACGCTGCAGTTTTTGAAGATTTTTTACCTGACTCCGTACACTAAAGATGATTTTTATGCACAGTTTGAGAGTCGATATCGGACAATACGCTCGATTTTACAGTAAATATCAACGAAAAACCTTAGATTCCTTTGTGAAAAATGATTATAAACTTGAAAAAACCAAAAATGGAATTTAGGTGTTGACTTTAAAAAAAACCGATGGTATGATACGGCACATAAAGCAAAGGCGCTATGGATGAACCCATAGTGCCTTTTTTCATTTTCCTGATACTTCGGGACGATGAAATAAGAAAGAGGAGGAAAATTGTTATGACAGAAGAAATTATGAGTGCCATTAGCAGTCAGACTTTTGGCGTGTGGTTCCTGATCGGTGCCGCATTGGTATTCTGGATGCAGGCAGGTTTTGCTATGGTAGAGACTGGTTTTACCAGAGCAAAGAACGCCGGCAACATTCTGATGAAGAACCTGATGGATTTCTGTATCGGTACAGTGATGTTCATCGTGATCGGTTTCAGCTTACTGCTTGGTGAGGATCTGTTTGGTCTGATCGGAAAACCGGGATTTGACATCTTTTCCAATTACGCAGGTTTTGACTGGTCCAATTTCGTATTCAACCTGGTATTCTGTGCAACGACAGCAACTATCGTTTCCGGTGCCATGGCTGAGAGAACCAAATTCCTTTCCTACTGTATTTATTCCGCTGTGATCTCTGCTCTGATCTACCCGATCGAAGCTCACTGGATCTGGGGCGGCGGCTGGCTGTCAGAGCTTGGCTTCCATGATTTTGCCGGTTCCTGTGCGATCCATATGGTTGGTGGTATCAGTGCTCTGATCGGTGCAGCGATCCTTGGACCCCGTATCGGAAAGTTCACTAAGGACAAAGCCGGAAAAATCACCGGTGTCAATGCTTTCCCGGGACATAACCTTCCCATCGGCTGTCTGGGATGTTTCATCCTGTGGCTTGGCTGGTATGGTTTCAACGGTGCCGCAGCTACCAGTATTGAACAGCTGGGTTCCATTTTCCTGACAACAACAGTTGCTCCGGCAGTTGCTACTGTCGTATGTATGATTTTTACCTGGATCAAATTTGGCAAACCGGATGTTTCCATGTGTCTGAATGCTTCTCTGGCAGGTCTGGTTGCCATTACAGCTCCCTGTGATGTTACCGATTGTTTCGGCGCCATCGTGATCGGTGCTGTTGCCGGACTTCTGGTAGTATTCGGTGTATGGTTCCTGGATTACAAGCTTCGTATTGATGATCCGGTAGGTGCTGTTGCGGTTCACTGCTTAAACGGTATCTGGGGTACACTGGCTGTAGGTCTTTTTGCTACAACCTCTGCACCGGGCAATGATTCATTAGTTGGTCTGTTCTATGGCGGCGGTTTTGGTCTTCTGGGAATCCAGATCGTAGGTGTTGTATCCGTTATCGCCTGGACTGCAGTTACCATTACGATTACATTTATGGTTATCAAGGCTACCATTGGTCTTCGTGTTACTGAAGAAGAGGAAATCGAAGGTCTGGATCCGACAGAGCATGGTCTTGCTTCTGCTTACAGTGGATTCTCCCTTATGGATGTTTCTAACTCCATGATTATGGATGTCAATGAAAATACACAGCTTGGCAATGATACATACGAAGAGGCTACTGAGTATGAGAAGAATAAAGCTGTACCGGTAATGACAGCTCCGGATGTTGATCCGACCGGTATGTATAAAGTTGTTATTATTACGAAGCTGTCCCGCTACGATAAGATCCGTAAGGCTATGAATGAGATCGGTGTTACCGGTATGACAGTAACACAGGTTATGGGCTGCGGTATCCAGAAAGGATCCGGCGAGAAATATCGTGGTACTGAGGTGGATGCTACATTGCTGCCGAAGGTTAAAATTGAAGTGGTTATCGGTAATCTTCCGCTTGACACAGTTATCGAGGCTGCTAAGAAGACACTGTATACTGGTCGTATCGGTGATGGTAAGATCTTTGTATACAATGTCAGCAAGGTCATCAAAGTTCGTACAGGTGAAACTAATCTGGCGGCTCTGGCTGACGTGGAATAAGACGTTATCGATTATTTCGTTCCCCTTTTTTGTCATTGTTACCCGAGGAGTCCCGGCTGGCTTGTCCAGTCCGGGACTTCTCCCTTTTTAAACTCGCTCAGCAAGAGGAAAACATGCGCCTCCATCATAAGTATCTTGTCTGAGCTCGGGGGTGTGGCTGCTGATGTTTTACGATAATACATTATTAGCGGAATTTCAGTAGTTCCCAGCGGGCGGAGATTTGTAGTTTGCGGTAGATATTCTGCAGGTGTTTCTGTAGAGTATGCTCTGTGATCTGTAAGCGGCGGGCGATTTCGGGGTTGGCATATTCTTCAAAAATCAGTTCTACAACCTCAGCTTCCTTTCGAGTCAAATGATACAGAGAAATGAGTTGAGGCAGGGAGTCTGTCTTTTTTTCGTCCTTTTTTTTCAGTGTATGGACATAGAAGGCGTACTGAATATGTTTTTTCAGTGTCTGCAGCCAGAAGACGTCGTCGTTTTTGAACAGGCCGTCGTCTTTGGTGCGATACAGGGTCAGTACGGCCAGGATTTTGTTGCCCCAGGCGATGGACATCTGGAGGGTGTCGTAGATATTGTAGCGGTTGTAAAATCTCTGATAGATGGGGGAATTGAGCCGCTGGTGGTCTTTTAACAGGTCGCTTTCCCGGATGACCATGGATTCAGAGGCGTGGATGAACCAGTCTGTGTGGTCGATGCTTTCCAGCTTCATGTATTCGCGCTCTGTTTTTTCGAAGGATGCGGGAAAGCAGCAGGGATCGGCAAGATGGAGTGTGCCGTCGGTTTTTTCTACCTTGCAGGCCTCCAAAGGAACCTTCGGTTTCCAGCGGATCATGGAAAAACTCTGTAAAACAGAACGAAGGACCATGCTGGCATCCTTTATTCTCGGTATCCTGATCTTTGTGGACGATTATCTGAACGTGCTGACCGTGGGTGTCTGCATGAAAGGACTGTACGATAAGAAAAAGGTGCCGCGTGAATCTCTGGCCTTCATTCTGGACTCCACCGGTGCTCCGGTGTGTGTACTGCTTCCATTTTCTACGTGGGCCGTATTTTACGCCAATCTGTTTTACAATGAGACACTGGTCAATTCCCAGTTTTCTTCGGGAATGAGCGCATATATTCATGCGATTCCCTATTGTTTCTATCCGTTTATCGCCCTGTTTATCGTATTTCTGTTCTGTATGGGCTGGTTCCCGAAGCTGGGCCCAATGAAAAAGGCTTATCAGCGTGTGGCTGAGACCGGCATGGTCTATTCCGAAGCCAGCAAGAAATATAATATGGCAGAGCCGGTATATACGGAGGACGGCAATGTCTGGGATTTCCTGATCCCCATCGTTCTTCTGGTTGCCGTTGGTATTGCTTCCGGAGAGATTCTTCTTGGCGTTCTTGTAGCCATCGTCGTCTGCCTGATCCTGTATGTACCGAGAAAGCTGGTTTCCATGGAAGAGTTCCTGAACCTGATGATCAGTGGTTTCGGTTCCATGCTTTCTATTTTCTTTATGCTGGTAGGCGCATTCTCTCTGGCAAATGTATGTTCCGGACTGGGCCTTACGGAATATCTGATTGAAATTGTGAAACCGTTTCTGTCAGCCGGTGCCTTCCCGGCACTGTCCTTCCTGCTGCTGGCGGTTCTGGCCTTTATTACCGGTTCTAACTGGGGTATGAGTGCTGTGGTTATTCCGATCCTGATTCCCATGTGTGCTGCTTTAAACGGCAATGTTATTCTTACCATGGCAGCTATTATTTCCGGCGGAGCTTTCGGAAGCCATGCCTGCTTCTATACAGATGCCACTGTGCTTTCTTCCAACAGCGCAGGTATCGACAATATGGAGCATGCCCTGACCCAGTGGCCCTACGTGTTTATTTCTGCAGCTTTAGTAGGATGGTATGAACACTAATAGATGAGGTAAAGTATATGGGTAAAAGCAAATATGTGATTACGGTGACGCGACAGTTTGGCAGTATGGGACGCCCCATCGCGAAAAAAATGGCCGGAAAGCTGGATATCAGCTACTATGACCGCGATCTGGTGGACCAGACGGCAAAAAAGCTGAATCTTCCGGTATCCACAGTGAATGAGGAGGAAGAGTCGGCAACGAAAAAATTCCAGAATCCCTTTGAAGCCATGCGTTTCCCGCTGGGCTTTAAGACCAGTTCCACACAGGATCAGATTTTTGAGGCGCAGAAAAACATCATCAAGTTTCTGGCAGAAAAAGAGACCTGCATTATCGTGGGCCGCTGCTCGGACTTCGTGCTCAGTGACATGGACAACGCGATCCATATTTATATCTATGCTTCCTATGAAGCCAGACTGAAACATTGTGTCGAAGATCTCCATCTGAGCGAATCCGAAGCACGAAAGATGATGTCCTCTGTAGATGAGGCCAGAGAAGTGTAGCACATGAACTATGCAGGGTATAAGCCGGACGATAAGCGTTTCAAGGATATCATGATCGATTCCAGCATGCTGGGTGTGGAGGGAACGGCGGATTATCTGATTGAGCTGATTCAGAGGAAGTTTGGCTGATTATGAGAGAGTTGAAGTCAATATATCATAGGAAATAGAATTTGTTGAAAAAACATCAGCAGGATCCCTTGTCTTCTTCGTTGCGGGAGGAGACAGGGGATTTTTTATCATTTTCTATTATTTCAAGCATTTCTTTGTGGATGACATCTTCGGAAAAGTTAAATTTAGGACGGTTTAAGACCTCCCGGTACTCAGAAAGAATCTCCTCATTTAATAGAGGAATAATTCTTCCAGTCAGGCTTTCAATGGTAATTTTCCTGGATTGGAATCCAGACGTAGCAAAGCAGACACAAGAACATTAGTGTCTATAACTGCATAATAGTTCATAATCCGGCATCACCTGCCTTTTTTACGGATTGTCTAACGGCAGAGATTTCGGCATTAATTTCATCCAGTGTCATATCAGATATGCCGTTTTTTTTCGCAGATGCGTTGGCCATTTGTATGGCACGGATGGCATCTTCTGCCTTGTATTCGTCCTTGGGTAAAGTCATGGGAAAAGGGATTCCTTGAATCATGACTGCACGTTTGAGAAACATCCGGATAGCCGTGGGAAGATCAATACCAAGAGCTTCGAATAAAGCATTGGCCTCGGATTTCAGTTCATCGTCAAGGCGAATTTGCAGTAAAGAACTTGCCATGGAATACACCTCCTTGTTTTACACAATTATATTTGTTTGTAATATGATTATATGATATTGTAATTAAAAATGCAAATAATATTTGCAATATATGAGAAGATTTACATTTGTATGGACATTTACATAAAGGGAGAAAACTGTATGAATTTACATTTTCACTTTCGTATGTTACTATTTTGATAACAGAAAGGAGACTTATCATGGGATATCAGGATGAGTGGATGCTTTTGGAAGCCGGTGACATTATTGATGAGATGGAGCATCGGCCGCCGACGGAGGAAATGCTGTTTTATCGGGCTGTAGCCAGCGGTGATGTGGAGGCGGTGAAAAAGAACTGCGAGCAGGGACGGTTTGTGGAGAGCGAAGGTGTGGGGGTACTGTCCCGCAATCCGGTAACAAATTTGAAATATCATTTTGTGATCACTACAGCTATGGTGACGCGGCTGTGCCGTCAGAATGGCATGGAGCTGGAACAGGCTTTTCGTCTCAGTGACTTTTATATACAGAAGCTGGACGATATACATTCCGTTCTGGGAGTGCAGAAACTTCATGATGAGATGGTGGTAGATTTTGCAGAAAAAATGCGTCGGCATCTGCGAAGCGATACGAATTCCAAGCATATCAATGCGTGTAAAGACTATATTTATGCACATATAAAGGACAGGCTTACGATCGAGGATCTGGCGGAGCGTTTTGGCGTATCTCCCAGTTACCTTTCCCGTTCTTTCAAAAAAGAGACAGGTGTATCTGTCAGTACATATATCAGGGAGCAGAAAATCGAGGTCGCCAAGAATCTTCTTCGATTCGGCGATTATTCCATGATAGAGATTGCGAACCGACTCTCTTTTTCCTCCCAGAGCCATTTTATTCAGCAGTTCAGGGAATGTGTAGGTGTCACTCCGAAAAAGTACAGAGATGAGCATTATATGAAGCAGTGGGAACTGGAAGCAGCCGAGACAGATCTGAATGAAGAGGCTTAGAAAATGCCATATAGTGTTTAGGAATATTCATACGGGTAATTCGATATTTTCAATCGAATTACCCGCATTTGTGTTTGTACGATGAAAATGAATACGGCTGCGGCATACATTTGACTTTATCAGATCTGATGGGATTTGGCAGTTTTAATGATTAAAAAATCCGGAACTGCCCTGAAAAAATAATGAAACGAAAGGGCAGTTCCGAATAAAATGGGGGGTACGTATTACAGAGTCAGTAAGATATCATTTTCATCCAGAAGCAGTTTTTCCGGAATATAGGCATTTGAAAGCTTCTGACCATTGAGAATCAGGCTTGTACAGCCGGATTCTTTTCTGCTTGGATTCGCTACCATAATGTGCAGCTTTTTGCCGCGGAAGATCTTATCTATCTCCAGCTGCTTCCACTGGCTTGGAATAGAGGGGGCCAGTGTCAGACCGTCAAGATCAGGACGGATACCCAGAATACCTTCCACACAGCCGACCATGATGGTAGAGGCTGTTCCTGTAAGCCAGTGTACATGAGAACGTCCGTAATGTTCACTGGCTCTTCCCTCCGTAAACTGACCGTAGCAGTACGGTTCCAGATGGCGAATATCTGCGATATCGTTCTGGGCTGCCGGTGCATTTTCCAGGAAATATGTGTATGCCCGGTTTCCGTGGCCGCACAGTGCTTCTGCCAGGATCAGCCAGCCCTGAGACTGGGAGAATACCCCGGCATTTTCTTTGGTGCCCTGATTGTAGATCACGGCAAGGGCACCGGGGAAGGAGTCAGCATGATAGGGCGGATCCATCAGGATGGCTCCAAAGGGGGTGTTTAAACGGTTATTGACATTATTGAGGATCGTGTCTGCCTGTTCTTTGGAGGCCAGTGTACTGATAACGGCCCAGCTCTGGGGGTTCAGCCAGAGGTTCGCTTCAGGATCTGCAGCAGCACCGATCTTTTCGCCGGTATCGCGGTATCCGCGGATGAAACGGTCGGTATCCCAGCAGAGATTCTGAATGCGGTCCTGATATTCTGCAGAAGTATCCTCCAGGTATTGGCTGTAGATGACATCGCCTTTGTGATCCGCAAACTGTTTCATTAGCTGCAGAGCATAGTAAAACTGCATGGCAACAAAGGAAGACTCACCGTCTGCGCCAAGACGCAGGCAGTCATTCCAGTCCGCATAGAGGCCGGCGGGCATACCGTGGGGGCCAAGATGGGTAAGAGAAAATTCAATGGCCTTTTTCAGATGCTCGTAGACAGTGGCTTCTCCTGTATTGGCATAGGGAATGATTTCATCCAGAAATGCGGTATCTCCGGTTTCTGCAATATATTTATAGACGGTTGGGAACAGCCATAACGCATCGTCTGCGCGATATGCCGGATGTCCGGTTTCCTGTACATAGGAGGCATCGTCCGGTGTATCTTCATGTCCCGGATTATGGGTAAATTTGACCAGAGGAAGTCCGCCGCCGTTGTCAACCTGAGCGGAAAGCATGAAGGCGATCTTTTCTTTGGCTGCCTGCGGTGCCAGATGGATGACACCCTGAATATCCTGTACCGTATCGCGATAGCCGTAACCATTTCGAAGACCGCAGTAGATCAGGGATGCGGCTCTGGACCAGGTGAAAGTCATAAAACAGTTGTAAGCATTCCAGGTATTGATCATGGTATTGAAGGCAGGGCTGGGGGTATTGACCTGCAGATGGCTGAGCTTGGAATTCCAGTCGTCTTTCAGGGCAGCCAGTTCTTTTGCAGTGGCAAATGCGGAATCCTGGTATTCAGCTAAAATTTCCTCTGCTTCAGCGCCAGGGCATTCGCCCAGAAGAAAAGCAATATTTTTTGTTTCTCCCGGTTGTAAATCGATCTGACAGGAGACAGCGCCGCAGGAGTTCTCGTTATAGCTGGCAATGTTTTTAAGATCACCATCAATAACACCCTGGGGATCAGCATATCCGTGATAGCGTCCGATAAATTCAGCCTTATCACCGCACCAGCTGGATACATTGGCTCCGGCTAAGCCAAAGAAACGCTCGGTAACATTTTTATTGTCCACCTGTTCTTCTTCAGGCAGAGCGTCCAGATTGCCGTGAATCAGCTGGGTTACACGGTTTTGGTCAAATCTGGTTTTGGTGATAAAAAGAGAATACTGCAGATTTACCTGGTCCTGTTCGTAGTTGGGATGGTTGGTAAACTCAGCGTAACCGGTGACAGTCAGGCTACGGGGAACGTCGGTAGTGTTCTTTAAGCATAGAGACCATACTTCATGGGCTGCATCCAACGGTACATAGTATATGGCTTCCGAATGGATACCCGAGTATTCTGCGCGCATGGCGGTGTAGCCGAGTCCATGGCGACATTCACTTTTGTAGGATTCGAGATCTTTTCCTACGGGCTGCCAGGATGCAGACCAGAAATCTTTGGAAGCGTTGTCACGGATATAGATATAGCGTCCCGGTTGGTCAAACTGGTTAAAGATATAGCGCAGGATGCGACCGTTTGCTCCGGAACGGGCAAAGCTGTAGCCGCCCGCATTGTTAGAAATGATGGCCCCATATTCCGGGGATCCCAGATAGTTAACCCAGGGAGCCGGTGTGTCGGGGCGGGTAATAACGTATTCCCGGTTGTTGTCGTCGAAATATCCGTAATTCATAATTATTTACCTGTCCTTTTCTTATTCTTAATCTAAAATGATATGGATATGATTTTCCGTATCAGAAAGTGTCTGCAGCAGCTCATGAGGAAGAGTAGCATGGGATTCTTCCACGGAAAGGAGGGCGCTGCCGCAGACGGCAGATGTAATCGTATAGTTACCGAAATCTTTTTTGTGTCGGTTTTCGTAAGTAACGGTCAGTGGTTTTCCGGCAAAGGTAAGATCGATGGAAGCCATGCCGTTATCGTCAAACTGTGAAGCCAGAAGCTTTGGTCGTAAGACGAGATCTCCGGCCTCACCGCGGACACCAAACACTTCTGTGATCATGGTGAGCATAAACCAGCTTGCGGCACCGGTCAGATAATGGTACATGCCTCGACCGTCCGAACGAAAATATTCCGGAATACCCGGATAAATATGGCTCTTATCAAAGTCAAGGGCAGTTTTTGCAAGTGTAGACAGTGCTTTCCAGCCTTCCTGCACATAGCCGCGCTGATATAGTGCATTTGCGTACATAACTGTCATATGAGAAAATACAGCGCCGTTTTCCTTTTCACCATAGGCAAATCCAAACATACGGCCCATATCAAATTTTAACTCTTTAAAATCCGTGTTCAGTCGATAACCGCCAATCTCTTCTTTGTATAAATAGTGGTCGGCACTTCTGGTGATCTGTGTGATCTGTTCATCTGTTGCCACATTTCCCATAATGGCAAACACCTGTCCGGTAAGCATCATGCGGATCTGTCCGCTGATCTCACCCTCTGCCTGCTGTCCGTGATTATCATAATAGCTGTTGTACCAGCCTTCGTTTTCGGAAAGCTGCAGCCATTCCTGCCTGCGAAGATGGTTGATAAGCCATTCGGCTTTCGCTTCCAGATCTTTGGCAAGTTCAAGCGGAGAAAATTCTTTCTTCCGACCGCTGACGGTATGCTGACAGAGATGGTTATATTGTGATAGAATACTTTTTTTCGCAGCAATACTGTCAAATATTGATGCATCCGAACAAAGAAGGTGTTCGAGCTCTTTTAAGAGGGAAATCGATTCCTGGGGATACCGTTTCTCCATCTGGCAAAGCAGATTGGCCAGAAGTTTCATGTTTCCGGCATAAGCACAGGTGAAAGCTACACTTTCTCCGTTTTCCGAGGCCATATCCAGAGCATCATTCCAGTCTGCACCTCTGAGACGGTAGATATTGTGATCTCCGATATCGTAAAATGCGGCAAGCTGCTGGATAAGAAGGTGTTCGAGAATGGTACCCGTATAAGTGCTGTTGTCATCGCTGCACTGCCAGCTTCCGCTCTGGGCATCCCATTTGTCATCAATGCCGTTTCCGCGCAGAGCCTGAGAATCCTTAAAATAAGGAACTTCTTTATAGAGGATATCCAGGTCTCCGGTCTGGTCGATATAAAGTTTTGTGGTGATCAGCGGCCAGAGGGCATGATCCATCCAGACACGGGCAATGCCGTTTCTGTCAGCGATAAAGTTGCCGTCTCCGTCCCCGATGATGGTAGCGTTGGTACCGTCTATGCGGACACCGCCAAAGTTTTTGGTGATCATTTCACCTACGTTGCCGGGATCCATCAGAAGCAAAGAGAGACAGTCCTGCCAGAGGTCGCGCCATCCACGGCCGCCACGGCCATAGTCATGGTGAGGCAGGAAGGAACAGCCAAACAGGCGGCGAAGGATCGGCTGGAAACTGACCCATTTCATGAGATCGTCAAAGTCGGGATCACCGGTGTGGAGAGTTACATTGACTTCTTTTTGCCAGTATGCTTTGGTTTTTGCTAATGCGCAAGAGACTTTTTCTCCGGAATTATATTTCTGGAACAGAGAATCAATGTCTTCTCTGTTTTCTTCTGTTCCAAAGAGAAGGATATATTCTGCGGTCTGGCCGGGCATCAGACATATGTAGGGGAAGGCAAAAGCGCCCATGGCCTCTTTGCCTTCTGCTGTGCATCCCGCCGGATATCCCTGGCGATTCTCGTATACAGCCCGGGGATGGGTAAATGTTCCGCCTTCACCGATAAAGTCTTCAACAGTGGGAAAAAATCTCACCGGAGATTCGCCGCTGCCGGTGCAGCCGAGCACATAATAGATCCGGTGATTTGTCTGATGTCCCCGCTCGTCAAAGGACATGGTAGGACAGACATAGACACCATTTTCGGAAGTTGTGATCCGATGCAGCAGTGAGGTCACGTGGCGATGATCACGGATGTTGTCAGCACTTCTTCCGTAGATCGGAATAGCGCCAAATACGGTCAGATCCCGGGGAACAGAGTTTGTATTTTCTATAAGGACGTGATGGATCTCTACGTTATCTGAAACAGGGATAAAACTTGTCACAGTGGAAACCAGCCCCGTGGCATGAGATTTTCGTTTTAATGTGTGCCACATGAGACCTGCTTCGAGGATGCTGTCATCCTGATTCGGTGTAAACTTCTGAGATTCCTGCAATGCGCTTGCACCGGTGACAGAGAATGTTCCGGCATCCGTAAAACACCAGAAATTTCTCACTGCTCTGTTATTATGAAGATTCTCTGCACTTACTGGTTCCATGAGAAAGCTGTTCTGATTGATTTTAGCATCGCCGCCAAGTGAGGGGGTCACTGCACTTTTGAGTCCTTTTGCGGATGCAAGGGGAAAGTACAGATAGCTGGTATCTTCCGGTGTCTTAATGGAAAAACTGGCGTGTTCGTCAGTAAATTCTATTTTGCTCAAGATTTTGACTCCTTTCATATTCCATGCTCTTTTTTTGAATGGCTGTTCAGTTCTTTTCAGGTGCAATATGCAAATTAATTTTTGAAAGAAAGCTGTATAATTGGAGTCATATGTCCCCATATATTGATTTTACAGTTTCATCAATACCTGGTCTGTTCTGAACTGCTTCTACGTGCATTATATAGGAGGCAGAGATGTGGAAAAATCAGATAGATGATTAAAATGTCAGATCCATGACATAAAAACGCAATAATTCGAAATAAGGTCATGAATCTGATATTTTTTAAATGGTTGTAATATATGCAAAAAAAGAATTGCGATAGAATCCATATCAACAAAAGCGTGGAAACACGCACAAGAAGAAGGAGGAATTACAAAATGAAAAAGAGAGTTATTGCTGCGTTTCTTGTAGCAATGATGGGTATGAGCACCCTGGCAGGCTGTGGCGGTGAGAAAAAAGCCGAGACACCGGCTGCAGGAAGCAGC
This sequence comes from uncultured Lachnospiraceae bacterium, assembly GCA_945827805.1. GTDB lineage: Bacteria > Bacillota > Clostridia > Lachnospirales > Lachnospiraceae > UBA11957. Next base: position 3,698 of record CALZOU010000024.1, on the reverse strand, counting down.
GCAGATGCAGCGGCTGCAGAAGAAGGAAAAGTTATCAATATCTATTCCTGGAACGATGAGTTCCGTCAGAGAGTAGAAGCTGTTTACTCAGAAGTAGAGAAAACTTCTGATGACGGTACAGTAACTACTTTAAAAGACGGTACAGAGATTCACTGGATCGTTAACCCGAACCAGGATGGTGTTTATCAGCAGAAACTGGATGAGGCTCTTTTGAATCAGGCAAATGCAGATGCCGACAGCAAAGTTGACCTTTTCCTGGCAGAGACTGACTATGTAAATAAATATACCGATGCAAATGCAGACGTAGCTATTCCGCTGACTGAACTTGGCATTGATCCGGAAACAGATCTGGCTGACCAGTACAGCTTCACAAAGACAACCGCTTCTGACCAGAATGGTGTACAGAGAGGTTCAACATGGCAGTGCTGCCCGGGACTTCTGGTATATCGCCGTGACATTGCAAAAGATGTTTTCGGAACTGATGATCCGGCAGCTGTTGGTGAGAAAGTAAAAGACTGGGATACCATGAAAGCTTCCGCTGAAGAGCTGAAAGCAAAAGGCTACTATGCATTTGCTTCTTATGCCGATACTTTCCGTCTGTATGGAAACAGCATTGCAGATTCCTGGGTAAAACCTGGTGAGACAGTGGTCAATGTTGATCAGAAGATCATGGACTGGGTAACAACTTCCAAAGAGTGGCTGGATGCAGGATACTTTGATAAGACTGTAAAAGGTCAGTGGAACGATGACTGGAACAAATCCATGGGTTCCAAGTCCAAAGTATTTGGTTTCCTTCTTCCGGCATGGGGTATCGACTTCGTCCTTGCTAAAAACTGGGATGGCGATATGGGTGCCTGGGCAGTTACCAATCCTCCGCAGGAATACAACTGGGGTGGTTCCTACGTTCTGGGATGTCAGGGAACAGATAATCCGGCTCACGTAAAAGATATCATTATGGCTGTAACAGCAACAAAAGATAATCTGTTAAAGATTTCCAAAGATTACTCCGACTTTACCAATACCACCAGCGGTATGAAAGAGGCTGCAACAGACGATGCTTTCTCCTCTGAGTTCCTGGGCGGTCAGAACCCGTTTGAGTACTTTGCCCCGGTAGCAGAGAACATCAAGATCGCTCCCCTTTCCGCTTACGACCAGGGCTGTGTTGAGCTGATCCAGAACGCTTTCAGTGATTACTTCCAGGGTCTGGTAGATCTTGAGAAAGCAAAAACAAACTTTGAAACAGCAATTAAAGAACGTTATCCGGATGTTACAGAGATCAAGTGGCCGTAAGGATACGATGGTCTGGCGGCGCTGTGAAATGCAGCGCCGCTAAAAAGGAAAGGAAAGCCAGATGAAAAAAAAGAAAAAATCACTCAACTATGCAAAGTGGGGATATATTTTTATCCTTCCTTTTTTTGCATGTTACTTTATTTTTTCCCTGATTCCGCTTGTTGACACGATCCGCTATAGCTTTTTTGAATATTACCGCTCAGGAATTAAGGAAATTGGACCGAACTTTATCGGCATGGCAAATTACGTAAGCCTTCTTGAATCCGACATGGTGAAATATGCGGGCAACACAATGATCCTGTGGGTCATCGGCTTTGTACCTCAGATCGTAATAGCATTGCTTCTTGCTGTATGGTTTACGGATATTCGCATGAAGATCCATGGTAAACAGTTTTTCAAAGTTGTTATGTATCTTCCGAATCTGATCATGGCTTCAGCATTTGCTATGTTGTTCTTTACGTTATTCTCCAGTAACGGACCGATCAACTCGATTCTGATGAGTCTGGGTCTGATCACAGAACGTATAGACTTTATGGGAAGCGCATTTGGAACAAGAGCCCTGATCGGTCTTATGAACTTCCTTATGTGGTTTGGTAATACGGCGATCATGCTTATGGCGGCCATCATGGGTGTCAGTGTGGATGTTCTGGAAGCGTCTGAGATCGATGGCTGTGGTACGGTAAAAAGATTTTTCTATATTATTCTGCCGCTGATCAGACCGATCCTTGCGTATACATTGATCACATCTATCATCGGCGGTCTGCAGATGTTCGATGTACCGCAGATCCTGACTAATGGACAGGGTACTCCGGACCGTACATCTACAACCTTGATTATGTTCCTGAATAACCACTTAAAGAGCAAAAACTACGGTATGGCCGGTGCGCTCAGCGTATATCTGTTTATTGTCAGCGCGATCCTTTGCTTTATTGTATACAGAATCACAAATGACAATGACCCGGATGGTTCTAAGGCAGCTGCCAGACGTAAAAAGAAAGAAGAAAGAAGGAGGAATAGATAAACTATGAAATCTAAAAAGACAAAAGTCGTTTCGAGTGTAATAGCGCATCTGGTACTGATTTTGTTATCCTTCCTGTGCCTGTTTTTCTTCTATATACTGATCATTAATGCTACCAGATCCCATGCAGATCTGCAGAAGGGATTCTCTTTCCTTCCCGGAAAATATCTGCTGACAAACTTAAAGAACGTTGCAAATGACGGTACTTTCCCGATGGTCAGAGGTATTTTTAACAGTGTTATCGTATCCACATGCTGTGCTGCACTGTGTACATATTTTTCGTCCCTGACAGCATATGGTCTGTATGTATATGACTTTAAGCTGAAAAAAGTAGCATTTACCTTTATTATGGCAATCCTGGTTATGCCGACACAGGTAACGGCAATGGGCTTCTTGCGTTTGATCACCAATATGGGAATGTATGACTCCTTACTTCCTCTGATCATTCCATCCATTGCTTCACCGGCTGTATTCTATTTTATGTACAGCTATTTGCAGTCCTCTTTGCCTATTTCACTTGTAGAGGCTGCCAGAATTGACAGCTGCGGTGAGTTTGGTATCTTTAACCGTATTGTTTTGCCGATCATGAAACCGGCTATTGCAGTGCAGGCCATTTTTACCTTTGTAGGTTCTTGGAACAATTACTTCGTTCCGGCTTTGGTTATCCAGTCAAAAAACAAGATGACTGTACCGATCCTGATTGCTACACTGCGTGGCGCCGACTACATGAACTTTGATAGTGCCAAGATTTACACCATGATCATGGTAGCTATCGTTCCTATTGTTCTTATTTATCTGCTGCTCTCCAAATACATCATTGCCGGCGTAACACTGGGTGGTGTTAAAGAGTAATGCACGTGACAGGGTATCGGAGACAATTAAAATGATACCCTTAAAGAAAGGATTACAATGAAACATACTGCTGTAATGCACAGTGGAACCTTATCGGCTGCCCCCTCTCTGAGGGAGCAGCTAAATGGTTCTCTGGCAAGAAAACTGGCGGCAGAGGGAATGGTTTTGCTGAAAAATGACGGACTTCTTCCTCTGCCGTTAACTCTGCCGATCGCCCTTTTGGGAAGCGGAGCTTCCAGAACCGTCAAGGGCGGAACAGGCTCCGGTGATGTGAATAACCGGGAAAATATTACTGTATATGACGGTCTGAAAGAGGCCGGTATGTCAATTGTCAGTGAAGGTTGGCTTGAGGCATACGATGCGGATTATGATGCTGCAAGGGAAGCCTGGAAAGAACTTGTGCTGGAAGAAACAAAGAAGGTGGAAAATCCTTTTGATGCCTATGCCTGCAATCCTTTTGCCTATCCGCAGGGACCTGAGATCAGGGATGAACATATTTCCGGCGCTGAAGCTATTGTGTACGTGATCAGCCGTATTC
>CALZOU010000023.1 GCA_945827805.1 uncultured Lachnospiraceae bacterium | reverse complement strand
TTAGCGAGCACGACTCCGAGACTACAGGCTCGGAGCGAGCGCAGCAGGAGCACGAAGATTCTATATATACCTGGGCACCGCTGATCTGCAGCAGCCTTCACAAAAGTAAATTATTGACAGTTATCCAGAAACTCTTTATCAGATACCTTGGAAGATTTAATTGCGTTCTGGATCGCTTCGCACATCACCTCGGCAGCCAGCGTACCGACAACATTGATGTCCGCAAACACCTGCCCTGTGCTGGCGGCATAGATGGAATCGCCGTCAGCCATGGTGGCCACAGGATTGATACATCTTGCATAGGCACAGCGGGTCATGGCCGCAATTTTGTTCATCTCTGCCTTGGAAAAAGCCGCATTGGTGATAACGGCACCGATAGTGGTATTGCCGGTAAACGGATCACGGGGCTTCAGAAAACGGTACATTTCTTCGACGGTATCCAGATAACCTACACGGTCAGCAGTTTTTAAACCTGCGATTTTTCGTCCGTTTTTCGGATTGTAGATATCGCCGAGAGCGTTGACAACCACCACAGCAGCCATCTGCAGCGGCCCTGCTTCTGCTGCAGCGATGCCAAGCCCTGCTTTGGTGGCCTGGGCCATACCGTAGAGCTTGCCCACTGTGGCACCGATTCCGGCACCGATATTGCCGGTGCGGCTGTCTGTGCAGGCAAGGGCATGGCGGCAGGCTTCTTCGCCCATGGCAGCGTCCGGTCGAACCGAAGCGCTGCCGTAGCCCAGGTCATAGATGCAGGACTGGCAGACCAGAGGAACCACAGCCGGGCCGGTGGGATAACCGATGCCCTGGGACTCCAGAAATCGCATAACACCGTCTGCCGCAGCCAGACCGTAGGCTGATCCGCCGGATAAGACGATGGCGTTGATGGGATTATCCGCTGTCACCGGAGAGGTCAGCGGAGTTTCCCGGGAAGCGGGGCCTCCGCCGCTGATATCACAGCCCACCCGGGCACCGTTTGGAAAATACAGAACAGTCACACCGGTTTTTGCTTTTTCATCGGATGCGTGACCGATGCGAAGATTTGTCAGTTCTTTAATGGATATTTCTCTGGTAAAAGGCATATGATTCCTCCTTTTGGATGTCTGACGGTATAATGGATGCTGATAAAAAAGATCACAATAATTGTTCGGAATGAATCCGGTCACTTATGGATAGATTACAGGAACATGAGTGATCATCAGGAACGCTTCAGGGCGGCACAAAGCGCGCGGGATACGATACTGCCGATGATAAAGCAGATCACGGCTTCAATCAGACCCTGCACACCGACAAAAGCGGCGACAAACAGGATCGGGTTGGATACACCGAATCCGGAAGCAATCCCCTGGATATATTCTGTGTTATAGAAAAAGACACACAAAAATCCCATGAAAAACAAGGTGTTTAACAGCGGGCACGCCAGGGATGCCACATAGTAGGATACTTTTCTGGCGGAAGCTTTCTTGTACAGTGCCGCAAAGATCAGTCCGGTGAGCCAGCCTTCCAGCACACGGGCAACGATGCAGGTGATGAAGGTGCCGAAGGGATTAATGGATAGCAGCATAGCGGCAAAAGAAGAGCTTCCTGTCAGGGCCATGTAAAAGCTGGTAGCACCGAATGCCAGACCGCAGATCGCACCTCCCCTGGGACCCAGGATGATGGCACCTACAGCCACCGGAATGGTCAGAAACGTGATGGACAGACCGGGGGTGCGAAGATAACCCAGCGGTGTGAAGGCCATCAGAATGATGATGGCGATCATCATGGCCAGTTCCACCATGTAGCGTGTGTCAAATTTCTTGTTACTGTTGCTCATAGCAAATTCTCCTTCTCGTTTGATAAAACGGCGCAGTGCGTCCCCTGTTTTTCAGACTTTTTAGAATATGGGGATTGAGCGCAGTCAGGGAAAAGGCAGAAAAAGACAAAAAAGAGCAGAGTCTGCCCTGAAGCAGACGAATATGTAGATGCCGCAAAAGGTCACCTCATAGGATAAATTGCTGTCACTGATTTGTACGGATGCATTTTCTCTCGAATAACGCTCTTTTGTAAGATAGCATATTTTTGCGAAAATCGCAACGTTATACAGGAAAATCGAAGAACTGTACGAAATAAGGTATAATCCGGAAGTTAATTTATTTCTCAGAGAAATTAAAGCTTGAACTCAATATAATGCATTTTCTTCACAATCCCGGTATAGTTTTGTGAAAATAAGTGTGTTATACTATTGGACGGAAAGGGCGAAAAAAGTGTCTGTGAAGGTGCTGAACAGATACCCGCCCGGGAAGAAAGAGGATACAAAGGAGAATACTTATGAATTATCAGGATATTCTGGCAAATGCCAGAGGAAATATGGGTCCATGTAAAGTATGTCCCGTGTGCGATGGAAAAGCATGTAAGAATACGGTTCCGGGTCCCGGCGCAAAGGGTGTGGGAGACACTGCCATCCGTAACTACCAGAAATGGCAGGAGATTCGTGTCAATATGGATACGATCTGCGAAAACCGTCCTATCGATACATCTTTTGAGCTTTTTGGTGAAACCTACAAATATCCGATCTTTGCCGGCCCCGTGGGTGCCATGAAGATGCATTATGGCGATAAATACGATGATCTGGAATACAATGAGATCCTGGTGCAGGCCTGTGCGGATGCCGGTATTGCCGCATTTACAGGAGACGGTCTCAATGAGCAGGTGGTAAAAGCTGCGGCCAGAGCCATCGGCAAAGCCGGTGGAAAAGGTATTCCTACGATCAAACCCTGGAGCCTTCCGCTGATCAAGGAGAAAATGGATCTGGTGAAAGCTGCAGGAGCCAAAGTTATTGCCATGGATATTGATGCAGCAGGACTGCCTTTCCTTAAGAATATGGAGCCTCCGGCAGGATCCAAGACAGTGGAAGAGTTAAAGGAAATCATAGCCTATGCGGATATGCCTTTTATCGTGAAAGGCATCATGACAGTCAAAGGTGCAGTAAAAGCCATGGAAGCAGGAGCCTCCGGAATCATCGTTTCCAATCACGGCGGCCGCGTACTGGATCAGACACCGGCAACAGCCGAGGTGCTTGAACAGATCGCTCTGGCTGTCGGCGGCAAGATGAAGATTTTTGTTGACGGCGGTATCCGTTCCGGTGTGGATATCTTTAAAGCTCTGGCTCTTGGCGCAGATGCCGTTGTGGTAGCCCGTCCCTATGTAACAGCCGTATATGGCGGCGGCGCTGAAGGCGTTGGCGTGTATACCGAGAAGCTGGGCGGTGAGCTGGCTGATACCATGGCCATGTGCGGTGCTCACAGCCTGTCAGAGATCGGCAAGGATATGGTATTTACAAAATAAACAGTTTATTCATGTAAGAAAGCATATTTTATAATCTATAGGAGGAAATGTTATGAAAATTCTTGTTACCGGTGGTGCCGGATATATCGGCAGCCATACCTGCGTTGAGCTTCTGAATGAAGGTTATGAAGTGGTCGTACTGGATAATCTTTACAATTCCAGCGAGGAAGCACTGAAAAGAGTACAGAAGATTACAGGAAAGCCTTTGACTTTCTATGAGGGTGATATGCTGGATCGTGATATCTGCGAGAAAATCTTTACAGAGCATAAGATCGATGCGGTCATTCATTTTGCCGGATTGAAAGCCGTAGGTGAATCCGTAGAAAAACCCTGGGAATACTATTACAATAATATCACCGGTACACTGGTACTTACAGATGTGATGAGAAAACACGGCTGCAAGAATATCGTATTTTCTTCCTCTGCTACGGTATATGGCGATCCGGCTATTATACCGATCACAGAAGAGTGCCCGAAGGGTCAGATCACCAATCCCTATGGCCAGACAAAAGGCATGCTGGAGCAGATTCTGACAGACCTGCATACCGGTGATCCGGAGTGGAATGTGATCCTGCTTCGTTATTTCAATCCGATCGGCGCCCACGAAAGCGGCCTGATCGGTGAAGATCCCAAGGGAATCCCCAACAACCTGGTTCCCTACATTGCCCAGGTGGCTGTAGGCAAGAGAGAGTGCCTTAATGTATTTGGTGATGATTATCCCACACCGGATGGTACCGGAGTCAGAGATTACATCCATGTAGTGGATCTGGCCATCGGCCATGTCTGCGCGCTGAAAAAAATGCAGACGACCAAAGGTGTGCTGATCTACAATCTGGGTACAGGCAAAGGATACAGTGTTCTTGATGTGCTGCATGCCTATGAAAAAGCCTGCGGCAAAGAACTGCCCTATAAGATCTGTCCGCGTCGTGCCGGTGATATTCCCACCTGCTATTCTGACCCGTCAAAAGCTGCAAAAGAGCTTGGCTGGACAGCCAAACGCGGTATCGATGAGATGTGTGCAGACAGCTGGAGATGGCAGTCCACAAATCCGGACGGATACGCAGCAAAATAATGTACACTATATACAGGTAAAAACATGACAATAAGAGAACAATTACAGGCGGCCCAGGAGGCCGCCTGGTTAAATCCTGAGAAAATTAAGGTCGCAGAAAGAGAAAAAATATGCGGTCACGGTTTTGTGGAAGTTAAAGCAGCCCAGAATCGTTTTATGCGATTCCTTCCCTTTATTCGCCGCCGATTTCCGGAGACGGAAGACAGAAAAGGTGTAATAGAGTCCCGGCTACTGGTGATACCGGAAATGACAGCATGGCTGAAAGAAAACGGAGCAGCTGTCAGCGGTCGTATTTTGCTAAAAGACGATGCCCACCTGCCGGTGGCCGGTTCCGTAAAAGCCAGAGGCGGTATCCATGAGGTTCTGAAAATAGCAGAACAGCTGGCTTTCAAGGCCAAAATCCTTCATCCCACTGACAAATACGATAAGCTGGACAGCGAAGAATTTCGCCAGTTTTACAGCCGGTATACGATCCAGGTGGGGTCCACAGGCAATCTGGGCCTGAGCATCGGTATCATGGGTGCCAGTCTGGGCTTTCGTGTGATCGTGCACATGTCCCGGGAGGCAAAAGAATGGAAAAAAGAACTGCTCAGAGAAAAAGGCGTTATTGTTCTGGAATACGACGGTGATTACAGCCATGCCGTTGCAGAAGGAAGAAACAATTCCGCAAAAGATCCCAACAGCTTTTTTATCGATGATGAAAATTCCGAGGATCTTTTCTTTGGCTATGCCACCGCAGGAATGCGCCTGAAAATGCAGCTGTACAAAGCCGGTGTTTCCGTAGACAGAGATCATCCTCTGTTCGTCTACCTTCCCTGCGGCGTAGGCGGTGCCCCCGGTGGTATCACCTATGGCCTCAAGCAGATGTTTGGCGATAACGTACACTGCTTCTTTGTGGAACCGGTACAGGATCCCTGCATGCTGCTGGGCATGTCCAGCGGAAAATACGAAGAAATCAGTGTGGAAGAAATAGGCCTCGGCGGACAAACAGCAGCCGACGGCCTGACCGTAGGCCGTCCCTCCGCCTTCGTCAGCAAAATGATGCGCCCCCTGCTGTCCGGCTGCTTTACGGTAAAAGATGAACACTTACTTACCTGGATGAAGACCATGTACGAAAAAGAGCACCTCTTCCTCGAACCCTCAGCCTGCGCCGGCTTCCAGGGCCTGCTCCAAATAGAAAACCCCGACAGCATCTGTCGCGAATACCTGGAAAAAAATCAGCTTACAGAAAAAATGCCAGATGCCGCCCACATCGTCTGGGCTACCGGAGGTGGTCTCGTACCCACAACCGAACAAACTCACCTTCTTTCCCTCTGAGGAACCAGTATAAAAATCAGGCCGGGCTATGCCGCGCAAGCGGCTCCCGGTCCTTTTCATGTATATCGAGCGACTTTAGCGAGCACGACTCCGAGACTACAGGCTTGGAGCGAGCGCAGCAGGAGCACGAGAGACATGAAAAAGACCGGGAGCCGCTTGCGCGGCATAGCCCGGCCTGATTTTTTATACGTCCGTATATCACCTATCTTCCATATGCTTAACAGAAGCCTCCACAAACCCCTTAAACAGCGGATGCGGTCTGTTCGGTCTGGATTTCAGCTCCGGATGAGCCTGTGTACCGATAAAGAACGGATGATCCTTGATCTCCACCATCTCCACAATACGTCCGTCCGGAGAAATACCCACCAGAGACATTCCCTTTTCCGTCAGCACATTGCGGTAATCATTGTTGACCTCATAGCGATGTCTGTGACGCTCATGGATCTCTTCCTTGCCATACAGTGCATAAGATTTGCTGGATCTGTCAAGAATACAGGGATAGGAACCAAGACGAAGAGTACCGCCGATATCCGTTATGCCATTCTGATCCGGCATCAGATCGATGACCGGATGTGTAGTCTGGGGATTGATCTCTGCACTGTTGGCATCATTGTAACCAACCACATGGCGGGCAAATTCCACAATACTCAGCTGCATACCAAGGCAAAGACCAAGGAAAGGCATCTTGTGCTCACGGGCATAGCGGATCGCTTCGATCTTACCTTCGATACCACGATTTCCAAAACCACCGGGAACTAAAATGCCGTCTACATCACTGAAAATTTCATCCGCATTTTCAGCAGTAACCGTTTCAGAATCCACCCATTTGATCTGGACCGTTACATGGTTCGGAATGCCGCCGTGTTTCAGAGCCTCAACTACACTGATGTAGGCATCATGCAGAGAAATATATTTACCAACCAGGGCAACAGTAACTTCCTTTGTAGGATTGCGAAGGTCATCGATCATGTTTTCCCATTCGGTCAGATCCGGTTCCGGGCAGGGCAGATGCAGACATTCACAGGCAACCTCAGCCAGATGTTCTTTTTCCATGGCCAGAGGCGCTTCGTACAGATATTCTACATCCAGATTCTGCAGTACATGAGAACTGGGAACGTTGCAGAACAGAGCGATCTTATCGCGGATACCCTGATCTACCGGCAGCTCGGAACGGCAGACGATGATATCCGGCTGGATACCGATACCCTGCAGCTCTTTAACGCTGGCCTGGGTCGGTTTTGTTTTCATTTCACCTGAAGCCCGCAGATACGGAAGCAGTGTTACGTGCACCAGAATAGCATTCTCATGACCGACATCGTGCTGGAACTGACGGATGGCTTCCAGGAAAGGCTGGCTCTCGATATCGCCCACCGTGCCGCCCACCTCGATAATGGCGATACGGGTCTCTTCGTCCGTATAATTACGATAAAAACGGTTTTTGATCTCGTTTGTAATATGGGGAATTACCTGCACGGTACCTCCGCCAAAGTCTCCGCGGCGCTCTTTCTGCAGTACGGACCAGTAGACTTTTCCGGAAGTCACGTTGGAATTCTTATCAAGATTTTCGTCGATGAATCTCTCATAATGACCAAGATCCAGGTCAGTCTCGCAGCCATCGTCAGTAACGAAAACTTCACCGTGCTGGATCGGGTTCATGGTACCCGGGTCGATATTGATATAGGGGTCAAATTTTTGCATGGTAACTTTGTATCCGCGGGCTTTTAACAGACGGCCCAATGAAGCGGCAGTGATACCTTTACCAAGGCCGGATACGACACCACCGGTAACAAATACGTATTTTACAGCCATAATAATCTCCTCTTTTTACGTGCTTTTGTTACACTTTCTTTAAAAAAAATCATTTCCAGTATACTACACTGCAATGTCCAATGGCTAGCAATATTTAAAGTTTTTTTAGAAATATCACTTGAATTTCACAATATGTTTGTTGATTTATGGGACAGATGTTCGTATAATAAACAGGAAATAAGGAGGAGATTATGAACCAGCAGAATAATCAGGACAATCAGAATAATGGCGGCCCCGGCGGCAAAAAGAATCGGCAGTCACTGCTGATCATCATGCTGGGTGTTCTGGGTGCGCTTATGATATGGAGCTTTGTCACGAATATGAGCAGCAGTGCCGCAAAAGATGAGGAGATCACGTACTCCGAATTTCTGACCATGCTTGACAACGATGAAGTCAAGTCGGTGGAGCTGCAGTCAGACAAGCTGACCATTACACCAAGAGAACAGAAATACAAAAACATCACCGTGACATATACGGCAACGCTGATGGAAGACAGCACAGCTCTGGTGGAGAGACTTTCAAAGATCAAAGATATTGAATTCAAAGAGATCGAGCCGGATTCCACCGGCCTTATCCTTTCTTCTATATTAAGCTTTCTGATTCCTTTTGTGCTTCTGATCGTGGGTATGAATCTGATCATGAGCCGCATGGGAAAAGGCGGCGGTATGATGGGAGGTATCGGAAAGAGTAAAGCCAAGGCGTATGTACAGCGGGAGACAGGTGTTCTGTTTTCTGATGTAGCCGGTCAGGATGAAGCAAAGGAATCGCTGCAGGAAGTGGTGGATTTTTTGCATAATCCGGGTAAATATACCTCTATCGGTGCCAAACTTCCCAAGGGTGCCCTTCTGGTGGGACCGCCCGGAACAGGTAAGACCCTGCTGGCCAAGGCTGTGGCCGGCGAAGCTCATGTGCCGTTTTTCTCCCTGTCCGGTTCCGATTTTGTGGAAATGTTTGTCGGTGTGGGAGCTTCCCGTGTACGTGATCTTTTTGAGGAGGCTAAGAAAAACGCTCCCTGCATTATTTTTATCGATGAGATCGATGCTATCGGTAAGAGCCGTGACAGCCGTTACGGCGGAGGCAATGATGAGCGTGAGCAGACATTGAATCAGCTGCTGGCAGAGATGGATGGTTTTGATACCTCCAAGGGTCTTCTGATCCTGGCAGCGACCAACCGTCCGGAGGTACTGGATCCGGCATTGCTTCGTCCGGGTCGTTTCGACAGGAGAATCATTGTGGATCGTCCGGATCTTAAAGGACGTGTAAATATCCTGAAAGTGCATGCCAAAAATGTCATGCTGGATGAAACCGTTGATTTTGATGCCATTGCGCTGGCAACCAGCGGTGCGGTCGGCTCAGATCTTGCCAATATGGTCAATGAGGCTGCTATTCTGGCTGTTAAGCAGGGACGAAAGGCTGTTTCACAGAAAGATCTTTTTGAAGCTGTTGAGATCGTTCTGGTAGGTAAAGAGAAAAAAGACCGGATCCTCAGCCTTGAGGAAAGAAAAATCGTTTCGTACCATGAAGTAGGTCATGCACTGTTGAGCGCTCTGCAGAAGGATGCGGAGCCGGTGCAGAAGATCACCATTGTTCCGAGAACCATGGGTGCTCTGGGATATGTTATGCAGGTGCCTGAGGAAGAAAAATTCCTGAATACCAAGAATGAACTGAAAGCCATGCTTGTGGGCTTGCTTGGCGGCCGGGCTGCAGAAGAGATCGTTTTTGGCGATGTGACTACCGGTGCTGCCAATGATATAGAAAAGGCTACAAACATTGCCAGAGCCATGATCACCCAGTACGGTATGTCTGAAAAATTTGGTCTGATGGGGCTGGCTTCTGCAGAGAATCAGTACCTGGATGGCCGCACCGTATTAAACTGCGGTGATGAGACGGCAACAGAGATCGATCACGAAGTCATGAAGGTTCTTAAGGAATCCTATGCTGAAGCTAAGAGACTCCTCAGCGAGAACCGTGATGTCCTGGACCAGATCGCAGATTACCTGATCAAGCGTGAGACCATTACCGGTAAGGAATTCATGCAGATCTACCGTGAAGTCAAAGGACTTCCGGATCCGGGGGTGAAGCGACAGCTGGAGAAAAATGCGGATCTTATGGAGCCGCAGAAAGAAGAGGCTAAGCCGCAGTTGGAATGCGGGCCGTCCGAAGAAAAAGTAACTGAGCCGTCTGCATCAGAAACGGAAACTGTGGATGAGAATACAACAGAAGAAGCATAACAGACAGTGGCTGTCGGATATTCCGGCAGCCTTTTCTGGATTTATCTGAAAATGTGATCAGATAGTCCGAAACGGGTCGGACTTGCTGCTAAAAAATCTGCCACGACTGGTTTTATGCAAATAAAAAGGAGAGAATATGGGAGCAGAATTCAACATCGAAGAAGAACTGAAAAAACTGCCCGGAAAACCCGGCGTATATATCATGCACGATGCTGAGGATACCATCATCTATGTGGGAAAGGCCATCAGTCTTAAAAACCGTGTCCGCCAGTATTTTCAGAGCAGCCGCAACAAAGGACCGAAAATCGAGAAAATGGTCACTCATATTGCGCGGTTTGAGTATATCGTCACCGATTCTGAATTGGAAGCACTGGTGCTGGAATGTAATCTGATCAAAGAACATCGGCCAAAATACAATACCATGCTGAAGGATGACAAGACCTATCCTTTTATCAAGGTCACGGTACAGGAGCCGTACCCGAGAATACTGTTTTCCCGGGAAATGAAAAAAGACAAAGCCCGGTATTTCGGCCCCTATACAAGTGCGGGCGCGGTTAAGGAAAGTATTGAATTGCTGCGGAAACTGTATCAGATCCGTACCTGCCATAAAGTGCTGCCCCGGGATCAGGGAAAAGAAAGACCCTGTCTGTATTATCATATGAAACAGTGCAAGGCGCCCTGTCAGGGGTATGTGAGCCAGGAGGAGTACAGAGAACAGGTGCGGGGCGTGCTGGATTTCCTCAACGGAGATTATCAGAAGATGGTGCGTCAGCTGAAAGAGCAGATGCAGCAGGCTTCCATGGAACTTCGCTTTGAGGAAGCGGCGGCTTTGCGGGATACCATCCGTGATATCGAAAAAGTCGGAGAACGGCAGAAAATCACAGGAAGCGGGGGAGAGGATAAAGATATCATTGCCCTGTCTCACGATGGACTGGATGCGGTAGCCCAGGTATTTTTTGTGCGGGACGGAAAAATGATCGGCAGAGAACATTTTTACCTGAAGGTGAATTTTGAAGATCGGCCGGAAGAGATCCTGCAGAGTTTCATTAAACAGTTTTATGCCGGCACACCTTTTATTCCCAAGGAGATCGATCTCCAGTATGAGATAGAGGATCTGGACGTTATCACCCGCTGGCTGACGGCCAGAAGAGGACAGAAGGTTACCGTGAAAATACCGAAAAAGGGCCAGAAAGAGAAGCTGGTAGAGCTTGCGGCCGAAAATGCCCGCATGGTACTGGAACGCGATCGGGAACGGATCAAGAGAGAAGAAGGAAGGACCGTCGGCGCGGTGCGGGAAATCGAGCGCCTTCTGGGACTGGAGGGCTTAGATCGTATGGAAGCCTTCGATATTTCAAATATCAGCGGATATGAATCGGTAGGCTCTATGGTGGTCTATGAAAAAGGCAAGCCAAAGAAAAGTGATTACCGTAAATTCAAGATCAAGACCGTGCAGGGCGCAGACGATTATGCCAGTATGCGGGAAGTGCTGACCCGCCGTTTTGAGCGAGGCCTGGAAGAACAGAAGGAAAGCAGAGAGATGCAGGGCTTCTCTGCTTTTCCGGATCTTCTGCTGATGGATGGCGGCAAAGGCCAGGTGCATATTGCCGAGGAAGTGCTGGCACAGCTTTCTCTGGATATTCCGGTGTGCGGTATGGTCAAAGACGATCATCACAGGACGAGAGGATTGTTTTTTCATGATCAGGAGATTCCCATTGACCGACATGGAGAAGGATTTAAGCTGGTTACGAGGATTCAGGATGAAGCACATCGGTTTGCCATTGAATATCATCGCCTTCTCAGAAGCAAAGGTCAGGTGAAATCCGTGCTGGACGACATACCTGGAGTAGGTCCGGCCCGAAGAAAGGCTTTGCTGCGAAGGTTTGGATCGGTGGAGAATATACAGAAAGCATCCGAGGAAGAACTGGCGCAGACAGACAGCATGAATGCAAAAAGTGCACAGGAAGTTTATGCATTTTTCCATAAGAGCAATTAAAGCGTTTTATTGCGTTAAAACGTTGTATATGGTAAACTGAAAACAGCATGTGAAAAGGAGAAACGTCTATGAAGACTGTAACATTAACGAAGCTGGCCGAGGCTGTACGTCTGACCAATGTGACTCCCGAGATCAACACAGATGATGTGAAGATCAGTCTCACCGAGATCAATCGTCCTGCCCTGCAGCTGACCGGTTATTATGAGCATTTTGAGGCGGAACGTGTACAGATCATAGGATATGTGGAGTACTCTTATCTGGTAAATCATCTGACCAGGGAAGAAAAGGTAAAGGCATATGAGGAGTTTGTATCCAAAAAAATTCCCTGTGTGATCTTTACTACCCAGGTGGTGCCGGATGAGGATATGTTGGAACTGGCGCATAAGTATCAGGTTCCTACATTCACCACTGACAGGACCACATCCGATTGTATGTCTGAAATCATCCGCTGGCTGAGCATTCAGCTGGCACCTTACATTTCCATTCACGGTGTTCTGGTGGATGTATATGGTGAAGGTGTACTGATCATGGGCGAGAGCGGTATCGGTAAGAGCGAAGCTGCTCTGGAGCTGATCAAGAGAGGCCATCGTCTTGTCAGCGATGATGTGGTAGAGATCAGCCGTATCAGCGATAACGAACTGATCGGTTCCGCACCGGATATTACAAGACATTTTATTGAGCTTCGCGGTATCGGTATTATCGATGTCAAGACCCTGTTCGGTGTGGAGTGTGTAAAAGATACCCAGTCCATCGATCTTGTCATTAAGCTTGAAGAGTGGGACCGTGACAAAGAATATGACCGTCTCGGTATGGAAGAAGAGTATACGGAAATCCTTGGCAATAAGGTGGTCTGCCATTCTCTGCCCATCCGTCCCGGACGTAACCTGGCGGTAATCGTAGAATCTGCTGCTGTCAACCATCGCCAGAAAAAGATGGGTTATAATGCGGCAAAAGAACTGTACAAACGTGTACAGGCTAACCTTTCAAAGAAAAGAGATTGAGAAAAATGAGCGAATTTGTATTTGGAATCGATGTCGGAGGAACGACAGTCAAATGTGGATTATTTACAGCTGAAGGAGAAGTGCTGGATAAGTGGGAGATCCCGACCAGAACAGAGGATAACGGATCCCATATCCTGAGGGATATTGCAGTAACTGTTTTGAAAAAATGTGAGGAAAAAGATCTGGAAAAAGAGCAGATCAAGGGTATCGGTATAGCTGTCCCGGGCCCTGTCCTTAAGAATGGAGACGTGGCTTTTGCCGTAAACCTTCACTGGGGATACACTGAGGTGGCCAAGGAACTGTCAGAGATGACAGGGCTGCCGGTCAAAACAGGAAATGATGCCAATGTGGCTGCCCTCGGAGAAATGTGGTGCGGCGGCGGACGCGGTACAGACAGTATGGTCATGATCACTCTGGGTACCGGTGTCGGCGGAGGTGTCATCATCGGCGGAAAGATGGTTTCCGGCGCTCATGGAGCGGGCGGAGAGATTGGCCATATCTGTATCGATCCGGAAGATCCCATCGCCTGCAACTGCGGTAACCATGGATGCCTTGAGCAGAAAACATCGGCTACCGGAATCGTTCGTCTGGCAAAAGAAGAACTGGTAAAGAATGAAATGCCTTCCATGCTGGATGCAGCCACCGTTACTGCCAAGGATGTTTTTGAAGCATACGGAAAAGGAGACCCGCTGGCAAGAGTAGTGGTAAAACGTATGGCAGACTATCTGGGACGGGCTATGGCGGTGATCGCTGCTACGATTGATCCGGAAAAATTTGTTATCGGCGGCGGTGTGTCAAAAGCCGGAATGCCGCTGATCGATGCAGTGAGCTCGGCATATGAAAAATACTGCTTCCCTGCATGCAAAGATACACAGATCGTGCTTGCGGAGCTTGGAAATGATGCCGGTATTTTTGGATCGGCAAAGATGCTGTTAGACTGATTTCCAGCTGGAAAATATAAAAAACCGGGATGAATCGCTGAAAAACGATTTGTCCCGGTTCTTTTATGTCTTTTTGAAATTACTGTGCAGGTGTCTGCGGGTTATCGGCCGGCGGATTATCCTGCGGTGCAGCTGGTGCCTGACCGTTGGCTGCCTCTTCCGCTTTAGCTGCCTCCTCAGCTGCCTTTTTGGCTGCCTCTTCCGCTGCTTTTTCTTCCTCTTCTCTCTTGATGCGTTCCTGCTCTGCTTTCCAGGCTGCTTCACAGTCTGTACATTGTGCAGATGGTACGGTAGAACGGGCAAAGTACTCGGTTAGAGAACTACAGTGTGAACCTGCCAGCAATCCGGTTTTTTTGCATATCGTAGCTTTTTCTACACTGGCCGGAATCTGGAAATCAAGGGGTGGGAGATCCTCATGGATCCTTTTCATGATTTTCTGCCATAATGTTTTGTGGTACGTGCGGTACGTACCGGTCTTGGCCAGTTTCTGGTTACCATCATAACCGGCCCATACGGTTGCTGTATAGTAAGGTGTGTATCCTGCAAACCATACATCGTTGTAGTCGGAAGTAGTACCGGTTTTACCTGCTACCGGCATGTTTCCAAGCTTCAGCGCGGTACCGGTACCTTTATTTACAACATCTTCCATGGCGCTGGTCAGCAGATATGCCGTACTGTCTTTGACGGTTTCATGTGTGTCCGGCTGGCTTTCCAGGATGATATTACCATCGGTATCGGTAACTGTAGTATAGAAAGACGGTGAATTATATATTCCACCGTTGGCCAGAGAAGCATAGGCAGCAGTCAGTTCCAGATTGGTGACACCGTGGGTGATTCCGCCCAGAGCGAGTGGCTGACTGATGTCGGTGTAGACTTTTCCGTTGATCTCTTCTTTATCTACCAGGGTGGTAAAGCCGAAATTGAGAAGCTGATTGTAACCGGCCCGTGGGGTAACCTCCGTCAGCGTCTTGACAGCGACTACGTTTACCGATTGCTCGATGGCTTTACGGATAGTTATGTTGCCCAGATAGCGTCCGCTGGCATTTCGAACCTGAGTTCCATCTGAGTATTCGTATTTTTCATCTTTATATACTGTAGCCAGAGTTTGTCCCTGTTCCAATGCTGTTGCATAGGTAGAGACGATCTTGAAAGTGGAACCGGGCTGTCTGGTGGAATCTGTGGCGCGGTTTAAGGTAAGGCTGGCTGTTTTTTCTCCTCTTCCTCCGATAATAGCTTTGACGTAGCCTGTCCTCTGATCCATGATGGTCATGCTGGACTGAGGCTCCATTGTGAAAGAGATACGTTCGGCCAGTACTTCAGATCCGGCTTCTTCCGACAGAATATGCGCCTTGTACTTATCCACGTAGGACTGTGCCTCTTCTTCAGAGTCAAACAGAAGCTCAAAGTCTTTGGCTTCTGTATCCTGGAAATACAGACGAAGCATTTCTTTACTGTAATTTTGCTGATCGCCATTGGCTTTTGTGATCGTCAGCGCCCAGTTCAGACCGATCTTGGAATTCGCCGGGAAATTGTCGGGATCACTGTACTCCTCATCCACAATGCTCTGGATCGTGGGATCCTGTGTGGTGTAGATACGAAGGCCACCGCTATAGAGAGCATTGGAGGCCTGTGTTTCTGTATAACCTTTCTGGGTCTGCAGATCTTCCAGCACCTGATTGATCGCTGCGTCTACAAAATAAGAGTAAACATTTGTTTTGTTTTCCTGTTTTTCCTGAGCCATGGCAATACGGTCATATACGTGATCAGCCAGAGCTTCTGCATAGTCTGCTTCGGAGATATACCCCTGATCTTTCATGTTTTTCAGTACTTTGGCTCTTCGTTCCGCGTTCTTATCCGGATTGTTAATGGGATTGAACGAGGTGGGATTCTGGGGAATGGCAGCCAGGACCGCACATTCAGATAGTGTAAGCTCGGATACACTTTTTCCGAAATATTTATAGGAAGCTGTCTGTACACCGTAGGTGCCGGCACCCATGTTGATGGTATTCAGATAGTTCTCCAGAATGACACTTTTGGTATCCTTGCCTTCTTTTGTCAGATTCGCTTCCAGCTGCAGGGCCAGGCTCTGCTCCTGAACCTTTCTTTTGATACGCTCAAGGCTGTTCTCCTGTGTCCAGGTAGTGAAAACATTATTTTTAAGAAGCTGCTGGGTCAGTGTACTGGCACCTTCGTTGGGACTGTGCCCTGTAAGGATCCGTCCTACACCATTGACCCCTGCACGAAGAATACCCTTGATATCGATTCCATTATGTTCGTAAAAGCGTTCATCCTCTATGGCAACGATGGCGTGCTGCATATTTAAAGGGATATCGTTGATGGATACTGCCACACGGTTTGCGTTGGAACCGGTCAGCTTCTGGATCATGTTGCCTTCAGCATCATACATATAAGTGGCATAGCCGACGGGAATAATGTTGGCTTCACTGACATCGGGGGTGGAAGCAAGGATTCCTTTAAAAACACCGATTCCCAGGCTCACACTGCAAACCAGAATGAATATCAGAGAAAACAGAAGAATTCTCAGAAGATTTGTTCCAAAAGCGCGTTCCAGCTTATCTCCATGGGAGGAAAGCTTTCTGCGGCGGGATTGTAAACCTTTTCTGCCGTAATTCATAGATTACCCTCCTTATCTTGACTTATTATTATATCAAATTGATGCTTTTAAATAAAGTGGAAATTATATTCTTCACAATTCCTCAGGGTACATGCTATACTTACGGTAAATGAGCAGAGAAAGGAAAAGAAAAAATGCCATCCTGGACAAAAACAGTATACGAAGGCGGCGAAGGTGAGATCACGGAGAAAAAGTCACGGTTTATCGCAACGGTATGTCCGGTTCACTCAGAGGAAGAAGCGCTCGCCTTTATAGAGAAGATGAAAAAGAAATACTGGGATGCACGACATAATTGCTACGCATATATCCTGGGAGAAAATCAGAGCTGTATGCGAAGCAGCGATGACGGTGAACCTCAGGGGACAGCCGGCCATCCTATGCTGGATGTACTGACCGGAGAAAAACTGTATGATGTGGCTGTAGTGGTGACCCGGTATTTTGGAGGAGTCCTTCTGGGGACAGGAGGGTTAGTACGGGCCTATTCCAAAGCAGTGCAAGAAGGTCTGAAAAACAGTACACTGATGGAAAAGAAGAGAGGGATACCGGTGATCCTGGAGACAGATTATACGGGACTTGGTAAATTACAGTATCTCACAGCATCCCGTCAGATCATTGTGCTGGATACTCTGTATGAAGACTGCGTCAAAATGAAAATCCTCCTGGATCCTGAACAGGCAGCGGCTTTTCACGGGGAGGTTATGGACGTAACCAGTGGAAAGGCTGTCTGGCAGGAGCAGGAGGAGATTTTCTATGCCAGGGTTAATGACCGTGTGCTGACAGGTGAGGATTTACATCCGAAAAATAGTTAACATTTTTCCGGTTCCGGATAATCCACACCAAGCGTATCGATTTCCATGGATTTGATGACCTGATCCTCTAACGGTCTGTCACGGAAATCCGTGCGTACACCGGCGATCGCATCGATCACGTCGAGCCCTTCGGTGATCTTGCCGAAAGCAGCATAAGCACCATCAAGATGCGGAGAAGTCTGATGCATAATAAAGAACTGGGAACCGGCGGAGTTCGGAGCCATGGTTCTGGCCATGGACAGCACACCTTTGGTGTGTTTCAGATCGTTTTTAAAACCATTTTGTGTAAATTCGCCTTTGATGGAGTATCCCGGACCGCCCATACCGGTTCCGTCAGGACATCCGCCCTGAATCATAAAGCCTGGAATCACGCGGTGAAAGATCAGACCATTGTAGTAACCTTTTTTTACCAGACTGATAAAGTTGTTTACGGTGTTGGGAGCGATCTCCGGATACAGCTCACCTTTCATGACAGACCCATTCTGCATGGTAATAGTAATAATTGGATTTGACATATACGTTCCTTTCTGCAGGTTTCTGCTGTGAGGCAGAAACGTAAAGCACTTGTATCGTAATATTGCATTCACGTATACAAGCTTTTTGATAAAGTATTTGTCCTTTTGGACATCTCAGGTTACAGTATATCTGTTTTCTTTCGGCCGCGCAAGTGGAACTCTGCTTGAGTCTCCGGCATTGATGTGCTATACTGTGGGCGCCTGTTACAATACTTTTCCCATTATAGAGTGTCAGGCAAAAACTGATGAGCTTTTAATATTTAATACAAGGAGTCAAACACATGATAATAGAGAGTTTTTCTCCGGAGGACACCTTCCGTGTCGGAGAGCAGCTGGCAAAAGATGCGCGTCCGGGAGATATTTATACGCTGGATGGAGATCTTGGCGTGGGAAAAACCATATTCACCAAAGGTATGGCCAAAGGGCTGGGAATAGAAGAACCGGTGACAAGCCCTACGTTTACGATCCTCCAGGAATATGAAAGCGGCAGGCTGCCTTTGTATCATTTTGACGTTTACCGCATTGGAGATCCGGAGGAAATGGATGAGATCGGATACGAAGATTATTTTTATGGCCAGGGGATCTGTCTGATCGAGTGGGCCGGTCTGATCGAGGAACTGATTCCAAAAGAGGCTGTACGGATCTGTATTGAAAAGGATCTGGAAAAGGGATTGGATTATCGCCGGATCCGGATAGAAAGAGGAGAATAACCGATATGAAAATACTGGCTTTGGACAGCTCGGGGCTGGTGGCCTCCGCTGCAGTTATTGAAGATGATACATTGCTGGCAGAATACACGATCTGCTACAAAAAAACACATTCCCAGACACTTTTACCCATGCTTGATGAGATCCGAAAGAATATAGAGCTGGATATGAATACAATAGATGCTATTGCTGTATCTGCCGGTCCGGGCTCTTTTACCGGTCTGAGAATCGGCTCAGCCACGGCAAAGGGGCTTGGACTGGCTCTTGACAAACCCCTGATCGCAGTACCTACACTGGAGGCAATGGCCTGCAATCTTTATGATACGCCGGGACTGATCTGCCCCATCATGGATGCCAGACGGCGTCAGGTCTATACAGGAATCTACAGATTTTCCAATCATCAGATTCAGGTAGTGCGTGAACAGGCTGCCAAAGGGATCGATGAGCTGATCGATGAAGTGAATGCGCTGGGTGAGCCGGCGGTATTTCTGGGGGACGGCGTACCGGTATTCCGGTCACAGATTGAAGAAAAAATGACGGTGCCCTTTAGCTTTGCACCGGTGCATCTGAATAAGCAGAAAGCCGGAGCGGTTGCCGCGCTGGCAGCAGCATATTATAAAGAAGGGAAAATACAGACGGCGGCTGAACACAGACCGGATTATCTCCGGGTATCCCAGGCAGAACGGGAGAGAGCAGAGCGCCTGAAAAGAGAACAGGAGCAGACAAAATGACGGTCAGAGAAATGCAGCTGGATGACCTTTCTGAGGTCATGGAAATAGAAAACCAGAACTTTTCCACACCCTGGACAGAGATGGGCTTTTTCAGCTTCTTCCTGCGGGACGATACATTGTTTCTTGTAGCTGAGGAAGAAGGAAAGATTCTGGGCTATATGGGAATCATGATGGTACTGGATGAAGGGGAGATCACCAATGTTTCTGTTTCGAAAAATTCCAGACGACGAGGCATAGGACGGGCTCTGGTAGGAGAGATGATCCATCAGATGAAAAAAAGAGGGATCATCACACTGCATCTTGAAGTAAGAAAGAGCAATAAACCCGCGATCGCTCTATACAGCTCATTTGGTTTTGCGAAAGACGGGGAGCGAAAAATGTATTATGAGGAACCGGTAGAGGATGCTGTTTTGATGAGCTGTCATATTTGTAATATGCTTGACTGAACCCACAGGTAAACCCCATGTTTGCGGATTCAGAAACAGTATTTGTCAGATCCTGAAGCTATACAAACAAATAATTAAAGGAGCAAAATATGCTGGATGTATGTCTGCTTGGGACAGGAGGAATGATGCCTTTGCCGGGAAGATTTCTGACGTCCCTGATGGTACGATATAATGGAAGTAATCTGCTGATTGACTGCGGAGAGGCAACACAGATTGCGATTAAGAAAAAGGGCTGGGTGTTCAAACCTATTGATACGATCTGCTTTACCCATTATCATGCGGATCATATCAGCGGTCTCCCGGGGATGCTTTTGACTATGGGAAATGCCGAGCGAACAGAACCACTGACTCTGATAGGCCCCCGGGGACTTGAAAGGGTAGTCAATGCGCTTCGGTGTATTGCTCCGGAGCTTCCTTTTGAGATCCGCTATCACGAACTGACAGAGCCGGAGGAACATCTGGAGATCAATGGGTATCACATTACGGCATTTAAGGTGCAGCATAATGTGATCTGTTACGGTTACGTCCTGGAGATTCCGCGGGGCGGAAAATTTGATGCGCCCCGGGCGAAAGCTGCCAATATCCCCCTGCCTTACTGGAGCAGACTTCAGAAGGGCGAAACGATCACCGGAGAGGATGGCAGGATATTTACACCGGATATGGTTCTTGGACCGGCGAGAAAGGGACTTAAGGTTACCTATACTACGGATACCAGACCCATTCCATCTATTGCGTCCTATGCCGCAGACAGTGATCTGTTTATCTGCGAAGGAATGTACGGAGAACCGGAAAAGGAGAAAAAAGCCAGAGAATACAAGCACATGACCTTTTATGAAGCTGCGAGGCTGGCTGCCCAGGCAAAACCGGCAGAAATGTGGCTGACTCATTTCAGCCCATCGCTGGTCTATCCGGAAAATTATCTGGAAGATGTGCGCAAAATTTTTCCGGAAACGTATCTGGGAAAAGACGGAAAGAGTATGACCCTGACATTTGATGAAGAATAAAAGAAGGTAAAATTATGGATAAAGATATACTGATTCTGGGATTGGAAAGTTCCTGTGATGAGACGGCTGCGGCAGTGATCAAGAACGGACGGACTGTTCTGTCGAATGTGATCTCTTCGCAGATCGATATTCATAAGGAATACGGCGGTGTAGTGCCGGAGATCGCTTCCAGAAAACATATCGAGAGAATCAATACTGTGATTGAAGAAGCTCTGAAAGAGGCTGGAGTAGGATTGAAAGATCTGGATGCCATCGGTGTCACCTATGGCCCGGGGCTGGTTGGTGCTCTTCTGGTGGGCGTGGCTGAGGCTAAAGCTATCTGTTTTGCTGCGGATATTCCGTTGGTTGGTGTTCATCATATTGAGGGCCATGTATCCGCAAATTATATTGAAAATAAAGATCTTGAACCGCCCTTTTTGTGCCTGATCGTTTCAGGAGGACATACGCATCTGGTGGTGGTTAAGGATTACGGAGAGTTTGAGATCCTCGGAAGAACAAGGGACGACGCCGCCGGAGAAGCCTTTGATAAAGTGGCAAGAGCTATCGGCCTTGGTTATCCCGGAGGCCCCAAGATCGACAAACTGTCAAAAGAGGGAAATCCTGATGCTATTACATTTCCGAAAACAAAAATAGAGGATGCACCTTATGACTTCAGTTTCAGCGGCCTGAAGAGTGCAGTATTAAACTATATCAATAAAGCAAAAATGATGAACGAGGAGTTTAACCCTGCGGATCTGGCAGCATCCTTCCAGAAGAATGTGGTGGATACACTGACAGAGAAGACCATCCATGCCGCAAAAGAGCTTCATATAAATAAAGTAGCAATTGCCGGCGGCGTGGCATCCAACAGTACGCTGAGAAACAGTATGGAAGAAGCCTGCCGGAAAGAAGGCCTCCGTTTCTATCATCCGTCTCCGATTTTCTGTACGGATAATGGCGCTATGATCGGTGTGGCGGCTTATTATGAGTTTATCAAAGGAACCAGACATGGCTGGGATCTCAATGCTGTGCCGAATTTACAACTGGGAGAAAGATAATGAACTGCAGTGCAATCGTTCTGGCGGCCGGAAGTGGTAAACGGATGGAAACTGCCGTAAAAAAACAATATCTGGAGATTAAAGGTATGCCGGTGCTGGCGTACAGTCTGCGTCGGTTTGACAGGCAGCCGTTTATCCGGGAGATTATTCTGGTGACATCCCCGGAGGAGTTCAATTACTGTCGTACGGAAATTGTAGAAAAATATGGTATACACAAAGTGAAAAACATTGTGGCTGGTGGTAAAGAAAGGTGCAATTCTGTGTATGAGGGGCTGAAAGCCTGTGCAGAGACAGAGTATGTCTTTATTCATGACGGAGCCAGACCTTTTCTTTCTGATGACGTATTGGGCAGATTATATAAGGATGTGCAGCTTTATCAGGCATGTATAGCTGCAGTTCCGGCAAAAGATACGATAAAAGTGGCAGATGAAAGCCGGAATGTTATAGATACACCTGATCGTTCTCGGCTTTGGCAGGCACAGACTCCACAGGTCTTTTCTTTGCCGCTGATCCGGCAATGTTACCGCTGTGCCCTGGAGGAAGACGCTGTGGGACTGACTGATGATGCGTCCTGTGTAGAATACTGCAGGAAAGGCCCCGTGCATCTTACAGAAGGTTCTTATGATAATCTGAAGATCACTACACCGGAAGATCTTCTACTGGCAGAGATTTTGTGTGATGCGTATAGATAATATGGACAGAAAGCCTGTAAAAGAAAGCAGGAAAAAGCGAACGAAAAAAGTTAAAAAAAGATGAAAATAATGGTGTCAAGCATTTTTGAAAATGTCCTAAAATAAGTGAAACATTAGCCCCGTCAAT
>CALZOU010000022.1 GCA_945827805.1 uncultured Lachnospiraceae bacterium | reverse complement strand
ATGACCAAACACCTGTTTCGGCAGCGGCAGATCCAGAGCCATCAGGAAAATTGGCCAGTAGATGGTATGGAAACGGATAATATCCTTACCGATCAGATGAAGATCCGCCGGCCAGTTCTTCTTGAACAGGTCGCTGGACTCGCCGTCACAGTTGTAACCGATGCCGGTAATGTAGTTGGTCAGCGCATCCAGCCATACATAGGTTACATGCTTCGGATCAAAGGTTACCGGAATACCCCAGGTAAAAGAAGTACGGGATACGCACAGATCCTGCAGACCCGGAAGCAGGAAATTGTTCATCATCTCATTTTTACGGGAAACCGGCTGAATGAATTCCGGATGGGTATTGATATGCTCGATCAGACGATCTGCATATTTGCTCATTTTAAAGAAGTAAGCTTCCTCTTTTGCCGGTGTACAGGGGCGTCCGCAGTCGGGGCATTTGCCGTCCACCAGTTGGGACTCGGTAAAGAAGGACTCACAGGGAGTACAGTACATACCCTCATAGTAGCCTTTATAGATATCGCCCTGATCGTAGAGTTTTTTGAAGATCTTCTGTACCTGTTTCTCATGATCCTCGTCTGTGGTACGGATAAATTTATCATAGGAAGTATTCATCAGATCCCAGATGGACTTGATCTGTCCGGCCACATTGTCTACGTATTCCTTCGGTGTGATGCCGGCTTCCTTCGCTTTCAACTCGATCTTCTGTCCATGCTCGTCGGTACCGGTCTGGAAAAACACATCATAGCCCTGCTGTCTTTTAAAACGGGCGATGGAATCTGCCAGAACGATCTCGTAAGTATTTCCGATATGCGGCTTGCCGGACGTATAGGCGATCGCCGTTGTCATATAATATTTTCCTCTGTTCATTTCATTCTCCTTTCAATCTGTCTGGTCATGGTGTGTCGTAACGAAAATCCCGGCAATAAAAAAGCGCCCTCCCCATGGGGGAAGACGAGCATATCCCGTGTTACCACTTCCGTTCGCCATCTTTTCACAAAGACAGCCTCATCAGGTACTGCGTACCCTCCCGCTATAACAGGCGGAACCTGTCGCAGCCTTAGCGTTCGCCTCGGTGCGCCTCTCAGAAGCCATGTTCCCGACCGCTACTCATGCACCCCTCTCAGCCTCCGGGGATTCTCTGTAACAGTTAGACGGACGGTACTCTTTTCGTCACAGTGTTTGACCGTATAGAGAGAGATTAGCATATTTGTGGGGATTTGTAAACGCTGTGGAGGGAATTCTTTTACATTCCTTTTGATTTTTCCTCATCTCCATTTCTGTAATAAATATATAACACAAACGTAGTATATTCGCAAAGCATATCTGTCCAATTTATGTTACAATATTTCCACTATATCCTTAACGGATTCACATTCAACAGACGCAAAATGTAAAGTATCCTATGAATGTATTCCATAGGAATTTTTAGCGGAGGGATTTCATGAAAAAACTTAAAGCCAAACTTATGCCATATCTGCTGTCAATCATGATTGCCACATCCACCATCGTGGTTGTGCCACCAGCTACAGCAGTAGATGTCCAGGCAAAAACATCTTATGTTTACATCGCAGCTTCCGGAAAGGGAAAATGCTATCATAAAAATAAAAAATGCAGCCGCATGAAGAAAACGAAAAAGCTGAAAAAATCAACCGCAAAAAAGCGTGGCTATCGTGCCTGCAAAAAATGTTATCGTTGATTATGGCTGTCTTAAGGAACCTCGATGAAGAAGGGAGTGTCGCAAAATAACTGATTACTCATCTATTTTGCAACGCCCCCTTCTTCATTAGCCAAATTGCTGGCTTTCCCTTTTCCCTCTTGTTTTATCAAGTTCTTTTTCATCATTTTTCTAATCAGCCAGAAAGCAGTAGAACCACGCACTTCAAGAATATCTTCAACAACACTCCTTGTTATCTCACCATGAGCCTCGATATTTTCTAATATTATATTTTCCTGTCCATTTGATTTCTCAATAGTTTCAGTAACTGATTCAGTTATCACTCTATCTTTAACAGCGAAACTGTCCGATACTTCATGCTTCGCATTGATATTGGTAAGGGTAATTATAAAAACATCCCAATGCCCCAGCAAATTCAATAATGTTTCTCTGACTGCAATTTCCGGATAATCCCTGACATCAATTCTTAGCAGTTTTTCTATGGTAGCGCGAATCTAGTTGCGAAAATCGATGAAACTGTAAATTTCATTCATCTGCTGCATTAGTGTTCCGGAAAACTCCCGACGATCCTTAAAAACGGTCTAGTCTGTTCCCTGAAAAACGACTACATTAACAGTATGGATGCACTGATCCAACAAAAGCAATGCCAAATTATTAAAAAGCCCATCAATGTCTATCATATTCACGATTCCAGCAAGGTATATATCTGATTTTCCATGATTCTGCGTTCAATCAGACCTCTCATCTCGTCATCACTTCATTTCACATTGACGAGATAATGACAAGATAAAACAATCAAATAGACATATTATTTCAATATAATCATCTTCACCAAAAAAATACTCCCTCTCGAAATAAACAGCATGTATCATGTTCACTGTCTATCTCAAGGGGAGTATCTCTCTATACCTTTATCGCAGAATTCTGTCTGAAATCAATCCAGTATTTCCATCAGCTTACCGCAGCAGAACGGAATCGGTTCACCGGCTTTTACATGTACAGTTTTATTACAGGTGACACAATATACGTCTGTGTCATAAGGAGCTTTGATCACCGGAACGGCATTTTTCTCCTGCTCACTCAGACCATCGATATGGAATGTAGCGGTCTTGTTCTCAGAAGGAATATACACACCCAGCGGAGACAGAGCCTTATTATCTCCGACACAGTTACCCATCTTGATCCAGAGCGCTTCCAGCTCAGCTGCCTCAGCTGCATGCTCCGGAGTAAATTCTACGATATCTTTGTTAATTCGAATTTTCATGATACATTCCTCCTTAATTACTATTTTTATCTGTTTAGTACCTTCACAGATACAATTCGCAAACCCATAAAAATCGGCTGCGCCGAAGGGGTTTGCTCACACCTGAATCATGTTCTTACAGCCGCGTCAGCAAGTGATTCGGCCTGTTCTGAACAGTTACATATATCCTATGAAAATGCGGTCAGGGCTTAAAACAGAAAAGGCTGGAAGAGCCAACGCCCCTCCAGCCACCCTGAACAAATATTTACGATCTGTTAATTAGCCAAAGTATCTCTCCAGCAGACCTTTGAATGCTTTGCCGTGACGAGCCTCGTCACGAGCCATCTCATGAACTGTATCATGAATAGCATCCAGACCAGCAGCTTTAGCACGTTTAGCCAGATCTGTCTTACCAGCTGTAGCACCGTTCTCAGCCTCTACACGCATCTCCAGATTCTTCTTGGTGCTGTCGGTAACAACCTCGCCCAGAAGCTCTGCAAACTTAGCTGCATGCTCAGCCTCTTCGTAAGCTGCTTTCTCCCAGTACAGACCGATCTCCGGATAACCTTCTCTATGAGCAACTCTTGCCATAGCCAGATACATACCAACCTCGGAGCACTCACCGTTGAAGTTTGCTCTCAGATCTTCGATGATATCTTCGCTTACGCCCTGAGCTACGCCTACTACATGCTCAGCTGCCCAAGCCATCTCGCCGGACTGCTCTGTGAACTTGGAAGCCGGAGCATTACACTGCGGACATTTCTCCGGTGCTGCCTCTCCCTCGTAAACATAGCCACATACACTACATACAAATTTTTTCATAGCTGTTCTCCTTTTATAAAAATTTTTTATTTCCTCTATTTATTATCAGACACAAAGCCTGCTAATAACTGTTTACATACGGCGCAGAGCCCATAATAATACGTATACGACTCTTCCACCACTCCAGTAAAGCTCTCCCCAGCCAGAGTCATTGGCTCCTCGCGGCCGATATGGGGT
This sequence comes from uncultured Lachnospiraceae bacterium, assembly GCA_945827805.1. GTDB lineage: Bacteria > Bacillota > Clostridia > Lachnospirales > Lachnospiraceae > UBA11957. The sequence continues at coordinate 18,743 of CALZOU010000022.1, read as the reverse complement.
AAATCCTGAATTGAATGACAGTTCCGACAGATAAAATGATCATGCGGCATCATATTCGCATCAAAATGATCTGCGCCCGTACCGGCATAAATCGTACGCACCTCACCGAGATCATTGAGAAGCGTCAGATTTCTGTATACCGTACCAAGACTGATATTCGGCATGGTCTGCTTCACACTCTCGTATATCTGCTCCGCCGACGGGTGATCCGTGCGGCTTTTTAAATATGTCATAATGGCATCTCTTTGCCGACTTCTGCGAATCTTAACCATCGTAGTGTCCTCTGTCATCTTTCCTTATCAGTAATCTTTACTGATAATAGATTATCAGATGTTTATATGGTTAGTCAATACAAACTTCATTATTTCACTTATCTGATTTTTCTGTCCCAAACAGTATTCTCTCTATGTACCTGCAGCATACCTTCAAAGATGCGATTCGCAAACCCATGAAGATTGGACTCACTAAAGGGGGCCCACACCTGAATCATGTTCTTACGGCCTCAGCAGTACATATCAGAACCTTATTTCTTTTTTAATTTTACCACTCGAAGAATATAAAAACCAGCCAGGAAAATCACCAGAAAAATTCCCGATACAGCGCAGGGAATTCCCATCCCTGCGTCAGAAAATCCGGTAAAGCATATGCCCGCCACTCCTGCCAGTGTTAAACAGACAGCTCCCGGCTTTTCAAATTCCCGCATGGAAGCATCCGTATATTTTACCCTTTTTTCCACACCTACATCCTTGTGAAAACCTTTTGTAAACAACAGTACGCCTGCCACAGCCAGATAACCAAACAATACGTAACATACAATTGAAAAAATAGTCATAATTTTTTCCTCCTGACCTGTCCATTGTATCACATCCGTTTCCCAAGTCCAATCCTATAACAAATCCGTACCTTGCCAAAACATTCCCGGGGCGGTATCATACAATCAGACAGGAGGTATCGCTATGACAGTAAAAAAAGAAGAAGGTTTCGTTCACCTTTACTGCGGAAACGGAAAGGGCAAGACTACCACCGGAATGGGTCTCTGCGTGCGGGCCGCCGGTTACGGCTACAAGGTACTCATCTACCAATTCATGAAAGATAACAACACCAGCGAACGTAATTCCCTGATCCACGTTCCGAACATCACCCTGATGGAAGGACTTCCTCAGGAAAAATTCAGTTTTCAGATGACGCCGGAAGAAAAAGCTTCCCGTCGGGAATACTACGAAAGCCAGTTTGCCATGATCACTGCCAAAGCATGTGAAGAAGATTATGATGTTCTTTTCTGTGATGAGCTGGTCTACGCTATTCGGGCCGGATTATTTACTGAACAGAAGCTTCTGGATTTTCTTTCCAGTCGTCCGAAGAAGCTGGAAGTGATCCTGACTGGTCGTGATCCCAGCCCGGCGCTTATTGATGCCTGCGATTATGTATCTGAGATCTGCAAGATCAAACATCCCTTTGATCAGGGTCTTCCTGCCCGCAAAGGTATCGAAAAATAACCCATAAAATGAGGAGTGCCCCGTAAGCCTTTCGGCCTGCGGGGCAATTATTATGAAAAAATAATTATTGTAAGAAAATGTCTTTCTTAACTGTTTATATCGTATCATCATTTTATGAACAAAGTATGAACAATTCAAAACTCATTGTAATTTTATATAAATTTTACTTTCTCTCCGCCTTTTTGTTGTGCACAACTCACAACGCGTTAATGTTTTAACGCGTTAACTTACGCAAACAACTGTTTTATCCAGGCAATGATCTTTGCAAGAAATCCCTGTACTTCCTCTTTGGACACATCGATGTTCAGGTCGTCCAGCTTATCGTACAGCTGCTTTGCCTGGGATTTAAGCTGGTTCACATCCAGATCCAGTCCTCCGATCTTCTGCATCAGGTCATTGATCTTTTGCCGGTCTTCCTCAGACAGATTGATGTTCAGTTTTCCTGCAGCCTCGTCAATGGCTTTGTTGATATCTTCTTCATCGGTGATGCCCTCAGCCACAATGGCATCTTTAACTGCGCCGACCAAAGCTTCAGCATCTTCACTTCCGATATCCTCAGCCACCTCTCCTGTCGTCACCAGCTCCTCCGTTGCCGCTTCCACCGCTTCTGCCTTCAACGGTTCACCGCTGATCTCGCTGTATGCCTTTACGGCACCGATCAATGCCGCTGTACCGGACAGGGAAAAGGGGCCGGCCACTACTACGGTGGCATCCTTCATTCCGGCTGTAGCCAGCGCATTCTGATACATTCCCGTGGTACAGTAACTGATATTATGTGTCGTCACCTGAATTCCATAACCTTCGCTGGCTTCCCTCACAAATACGCTGGAAAGTGCGCGGCTTCCGATTACGGATTGAGAAAGATAATCGTCCAGATATTCATGTTCTTCTGTATTCGTCACTGTAACAGAACTCTCTGCCACCTCATCCTCTGTCACATTCAAAAGCTTTAAAACGGTCTCCCGTTCCTCTGATTTCAGATCTGCCCCCAGGGCTACACAGTATTTCTGCTCTGCAGCCATGACCGGTGCGGCTGCTGCGGCAGTCATAAGAACTGCCATTATTCCCGCCAGGATCTGTTTTCTTTTATTCATATATCTACCTCCTGTTTCAATATTTTATGGCTGATATTTCTCACTTTATAAGAAATATTTTCTGCGTTGCAATACTCTTTCTGTTTTGCAGTGTACATCATACCAGATTTTCCGGGAAAAATCCCCTGTATTCACAATTCTTTTGAGTTTTGTTCATTTTTTCTTTACAACTTCCAAATAAATTGCACATATTTCCCGTATATACTTAAACCATCGAAAAAAGCTTACAAGTTATTTATCATATATTTTCTTTTTCATGCGTCGCTTAGCGACACTCCTTCCTTTAATAAAACCGGCATCCGCAATATGCAGATGCCGGTTTTATTATTTTCGCAGCTGTTCAGTTAAAGTGTCTGACAAAGCCGCAAACTCTTCCAGTCTAAGAGCCTCTCCTCTGACAGAAGGAGACAGACCGCAACTCTCGATCGCATCCCGAATCTGTTCTGGTGAGGCATTTACCTCCGGTGCATTGCGCAGACCATTAAACAAAGTCTTTCTTCTCTGATTAAACGAAGCACGAATCAGCTTAAACATCAGATGTTCATCTTTTACCTTAACAGGAGCTTCCTCGTGGCAGGTCAGACGGATTACTGCGCTGCCCACTTTCGGCCTTGGCATAAAGCAGTTCTGGGGGACATTGGCTGCCAGATAAGGATTTGCATAATACTGCACCGCCAGAGACAATGCACCGTAATCCTTGGTCCCCGGTCCTGCCTGCATACGCATGGCCACTTCTTTCTGCACCATAACGGTGATGGACTCCACCGGTATCCGTTTCTCCAGAAGTTCCATGATGATCGGCGTAGTAATGTAGTAAGGCAGATTGGCTACCACTTTAGCTTTTTTTCCGCCATTGTATTTCTCGATCATTCCCCGGATATCCACTTTTAATATATCCTCATTTATCACATGCACATTATCATAGGTGCTAAGTGTATCTGAAAGAATGGGGATAAGATCATGATCGATCTCCACCGCCAGCACCTCGCGGGCATGGTATGCCAGGTACTGCGTCAATGTACCGATACCTGGCCCTATTTCTATCACAAAATCATCTTTTGTAATACCTGCCGCATCTACAATTTTATCCAGCACATGGGTATCGATCAGAAAATTCTGTCCAAACTGTTTGCGAAAAACAAAATCATATTTCTGCAATATGGCAATCGTCTCTGAGGGCTGTCCAAGCCAAGGTTCTTTTCCTCTCTCCATGTATCCTCCCTGTTTACTAAAAGAGGGCTGCCGCCTCTGACGGCGCAGCAGCCCTCTTACCATTTGTTATAATTCAAAATCTTTCTCGTAAAGAATGATCCGGTTCATTCGGTCCACCTGACGGCCGGAAAGCTTACGGCCAATCTTGCGCCCCCCTTTGCTGGCCTTGGCAATGGCAGCATCCACCATCTCTTTTACTTTGGCGATAGATACCGGTTCATCCACACTCTGATTTGCACCGATGATGGTATACAGTGCAAGAATACCCATCTCATCCATCTTGTAACCGCATTCTCCGGCATAAGTTCTTGCGAAGGTCACCAGCTCGTCGTTAGTAAATACGGGGATTTTGATCACTGCATCAAATTTCTCCGCAAATTCGGGATGACTTTCCAACATGTTCTTCATGTCTTCCTTCTCATCCTCAACGATCAGGATCATACTGTCCGTTCTGAAATCCATGGCCTGATTCAGCTTCATGATAGTATCATCCGTCATGAGACTGGCTTTTTCAATCACCAGGAAACCTCCGGAAAGTTTGGCTACCACCTGTGCCACATCCTTATTGTTCAGATCTCTGGCATGTATACGGGCAAATTTTGCGGCAGACATCTCAAACTCCTTGCACAGTGCCTTGATCAGTCCTTCGCTGAGACGTGTCTTTCCGGTTCCCTTTCTTCCCATGATCGCAATATTACCATGACGGGAAGTTTTGGATACGGCGCCATTATACGCCTGATTTAAAGCTTCCAGAATCTGCGTATCCATACCGGGCACTTTGGCAAAATAGGTAAATACCCGCTTCTGTTCCTCCGTCATGCGGTTTGCCGGAGCAGCACGCATAATTCGAAGACGCTTATCCTGCGGAGTTTCCTTTTCCAGAGCTTTATGCTCCATTGTACGGTCAGCTTCTTTTTCGAGGCGGGTCACCAGATCCTCTTCTTCTTTCTTAAGAGTCACAACCGGCTCCTCTGCAGGTTCTTCCGGATTTGCCATTATTCCGGATACTTCCGCTGCCAGAAGTGCCTGAAGATCAAACTCAGCCTCTTTCTGTTCATCTGTATTCTCTTCTTTTTCTGGAATCTGCAGTTCAGGCAGTTCTTCTTTAACTGCCGATGCTTTTTCTGCCTCAATCTGTTTTTGCAGATCCAGAGTTTTTGCAGGGATTTCTTCCTGCTCATTCTCTTCTTTTGACTGCGCCGCTTTCAGAATCTGTGCTTCAAGATCAAAGATCGGATCTTCTTCATGCTGAGGTTCTTCAAGCTGTTCTTCTGTTCCCACAGCCACTTCTGCTTCTGCTACATCAATGATCTGTTTTTCCAGATCAAAATCAACGGTAAATTCCGGTTCCTCTGCAGGCTCTTCCTCCACAAGCTCTTTCTCTGCCGGTTGTTCCTCTACGGTTTCCTCAGCAATCGCCGGTTCGATTTCTTCAAAAATCTCTGTTTTGGCCTCTCGGCTTTCTTTCTGTTCTTTCAGGATGTCCGCAACTTCATTTTCCAGAAGTTTTGACAGATCAAAATCATCTTCTTCCGGCTCATCCATCGGCTCCGAAACGTCTGTATCAGGCTGTCGAATGTCTGCTTTCGGTTCTTCATCCGGCTGTTTTTCCGATTTTTCAGCAGCAAAAGCGTCTGCCTGAGCCTCAAAAATGGCTGAAAAATCAAAGGTATCTCCGGTCACTGCGCTTTCTTCCTGCTTCATGGCCTCCGGCTTTGTCATCACAGCATCTCTTCGGATACCGCTCTCTGCCGGCTGCTCCGGCTCCAGCTGCGGTGCGTAACGATCTGTCTCTACGCTGGCAAAGATCTCTTCCTCTGCCGCTTTTTCTTCCTGCTCAGGTTTATCGTCATCATTATGGATCATGCCGCCGATGACCTTCTTAAGTCCCTGCGAAAGTCTTGTCTGCAGATCGATCGTGCTGACAAAGTCTTCTCTGGGAACTTCTTTTGTCGGCTCGACAACTTCTTTTACATCTTTCTCTATCGCTGCTTCCGGCACAGACTCAGCGTCAGCCTTTTCCTCTGTAATTATGGCCGGTTCAGCTTTCTTTTTCTTTTTCGTAAACTTCGGTTCTTCTTTTTCCAGAAGCTCCGGCATGGTCTCAAAGCGATGATCGTATTTTTCCTGCTGAGACGGAGTGAGTGCGGTATGCCTCATCTTAAGCTCCATAGCTTTGACCACATACACGCCTTCACTGAACCAGAGAATAATATCATCACATTCTTCGATACATTCTTCCTCACGACCGGCCTTATCATACAGTCTGGCCAGCTCGTATGCCCATCTTTCGGTATACTCGCTCTCTTTGTAATCATGCAGAGCTTCGATCTGCTCATCCAGTGATGACTGGTTTGCTTTCAGGATCTTATACTGCAGCAGGTATCTCGCCGCGTCTCTGGGCGCTGCTTTGATAAATTCCTGATAGTATTCAGACGCTCCCGCCGTATCATTCATCATCAGACTTAATTCTACAAGCCGGGAAAGTATGCTTTTTCCGATGGAGGCACGTTTCAGTGCCAGAAGCAATATTCGTCTGCTGTCTTCCAGCATATCGTTTGCCTCATATACATCGGCTACCATACACAGCGTTCTGATATTTTTTACACGGCGCCAGTCGATCCCCTTAACGACGTCCAACGCTCCGTCATAATCCTGATCTGCAACCAGCACTTTGAGCTGGTCCAGTTTTACCTGATATTCCGCCTTATCCAATGTACTCACCTCTATAATTTTTTATGTACATACTGCAAGCAATTATAATCAAAAACCAGTTTAACACACCGCCCCCTCCTTGTCAATTCGAGGGAACAGAGTTGATAAAACAGGGCAAATGCCTCGCCGGCAGCCTTCAGCGTTCAAGCCTAAAAGTTGCAATTAACCAAAATCAGGGCGGCGGTGCCTTCCCGGCAGCCTCCACATACATATATAAATTCTTCGCGACTTCAGCGAGCACGACTCCGAGACTACAGGCTCGGAGCGAGCGCAGCAGGAGCGAAAATTTATATATGTATGTGGAGGCTGACGGGAAGACACCGCCGCCCGTGCGTATTACATTACATTACTTAACTATTAGAAATTACTTTCCGTAGGCTCCACCTTCACCTTATCCAGATGCCAGATCTCATCCACATACTGCTGAATCGTACGGTCAGAAGTAAACTTACCGGATTTTGCAACATTCAGCATAGCCATACGAGCCCAGCGTTTTTCATCGCGGTAAGCTTCCTCTACTCTCCGCTGTGCGGCAGCGTAAGCCTTAAAGTCAGCCAGGATAAAGTAACGGTCTGCTTTACCAAACTTGTTGGTCAGCAGAGAATCGTACAGATCACGGAACATTTCGGTGTGCTGGAAGGTACCGTTGATCAGGCTCATCAGCACACGGCGGATATCCTGGTCTGTGTTAAAGTAGTAGTTCGGGTCATAACCGCCATTATTCTCGAAGTTAATAACTTCCTGAGCGGACAGACCGAAGATAAAGGCATTCTCCTCGCCTACTTCTTCTACGATCTCTACGTTGGCACCGTCCATGGTTCCCAGAGTGGGCGCACCGTTTAACATGAACTTCATGTTGCCTGTACCGGAAGCCTCTTTACTTGCTGTGGATATCTGTTCGGATACATCAGCAGCCGCAAAGATCATCTCAGCATTGCTTACACGATAGTTTTCGATAAATACCACCTTGATCTTGCCATTGATGGTCGGATCGTTATTGATAACATCCGCTACGGTATTGATCAGTTTAATGGTCAGCTTGGCAGTACGATAACCGGCTGCAGCCTTAGCGCCAAAAATAAAGGTTCTCGGATAGAAATCTCTTTCCGGATGATCCTTGATCTCATTGTACAGATACATAACATGCAGAATATTCAGAAGCTGTCTCTTGTACTCGTGCAGACGTTTAACCTGTACATCGAAGATGGAATGCGGGTCAACATCGATACCATTATGCTCTTTGATGTATTTAGCCAGACGCAGTTTATTCTGGTACTTGATGTTCATGAATTCCTGCTGTGCTTTCGGGTCATCCACATACAGAGCCAGTTTTTCGATCTTCGGAAGATCTGTGATCCACTCGTCACCTATGTGATCTGTGATCCAGTCAGCCAGCAGCGGATTTCCGTGTTTCAGGAAACGTCTCTGGGTGATACCGTTGGTCTTGTTGTTGAATTTCTCCGGCATCATCTGATAGAAATCTTTAAGCTCCTGTTTTTCCAGGATCTCGGTATGCAGACGGGCAACACCGTTTACGGAGTAACCACCTACGATAGCCAGATGAGCCATCTTTACCTGGCCGTCATAGATAATGGCCATCTTGGCGATCTTGTTCTGATCACCCGGATATCTGCTCTGGATCTCCAGAAGGAATCTTCTGTTGATCTCTTCCACGATCTGATAGATACGGGGAAGCAGACGGGAGAACAGCTCGATGGGCCATTTTTCCAGTGCCTCAGCCATGATTGTATGGTTTGTATATGCACAGGTACGGGTGGTAAGATCCCATGCATCCTCCCACTCCAGCCCTTCCTCATCTACGAGGATACGCATCAGCTCAGCTACAGCTACTGTCGGATGAGTATCGTTCATCTGGAAAGTAACTTTGTTCGGCAGGTCATGAATGTCACTGTGTTTTTCTTTAAATTTCTCGATGGCAGTCTGTACGCTGGCGGAGATAAAGAAGTACTGCTGTTTCAGACGCAGTTCTTTACCTGCATAATGGTTATCGTTGGGATACAGTACCTCTACGATATTCTTAGCCAGATTCTCCTGCTCAACGGCTTTTCTGTACTCACCCTTATCAAAGGAGCTCAGTTCGAAATCATTCACAGCCTGAGCATCCCAGATACGAAGAGTATCTACCACATGATTGTTGTAACCAATGACGGGCATATCGTAAGGAATAGCCATAACAGACTGATATCCCTCCTGGATATAACGGTTTCTTCTGGTATTTTGGTCATATTCTACGCGAACATAGCCGCCGAATTTTACCTCTTTAGCATATTCCGGACGACGCAGTTCGAACGGGTTGCCGTCCTTTAACCAGTTATCCGGTACCTCTACCTGATAACCGTCTTTGATCTCCTGCTTGAACATACCATATTTATAACGGATACCACAGCCGTAAGCACAGTAGCCCAGAGTTGCCAGAGAATCCAGGAAACATGCAGCCAGGCGTCCGAGACCGCCGTTACCAAGAGCTGCATCCGGCTCTTCGTCCTCGATCAGGTTCAGATCAAAGCCCAGCTCTTCGAGAGCTTCTCTGACCTCATCATAAGCACACAGATTGATCAGGTTGTTGCCCAGTGCACGGCCCATCAGGAATTCCATGGACATATAGTACACGATCTTGGGATCCTGCTTGTCAAAAGCATCCTGGGAAGCCAGCCAGTCATCAATGACAGCATCCTTTACTGTATAGCACACAGCCTGGTACACCTGCTGGGGCGTAGCTTCCTTAAGATTTTTTCTGAACAGGGTCTTAACGTTATCTTTTACGTTTTTCTTGAAAGTTTCTTTTTCAAACTGGGGGTAGTTTGACATTGCTTTCTTTCCTCCTTCATTAAAAATACCTATAGTAGTAATCTATATTAAGACAGTTTTTCAACTGCCAGTGTAACGGTTTCGGCATTGATCTTCCATTCTTTCTCGTAGCCGGATACCTCGTCAAAACGGATATCGTCAGCCATGACTTCACTTTTGATCTCTGCTTCATTAGCCTTCATCAATTCTTCGATCTTTGCATTTCCTTTGGCTGAAACGCGGATCTTATCCATTACTTCAAAACCGGCCTCTTTACGCATGGTCTGTACCTTGCTGATGATCTCGCGGACATATCCCTCTTCGATCAGCTCCGGTGTCAGGTTGGTATCCAGAACTACCGTCACAGTATTGTCACCCTCGGATACATAACCTTCCATCTGTGCCATATCGATCAGCAGATCCTCTTCCAGAAGCTCGATCTTTTCATCACCAAGGTCAAGCACCAGTTTACCGGTCTCTTTGATCTCAGCCATGGCTTTCTGACCATCCAGATCAGCCAGTGCCGGACGGATCTTACCTAACAGCTTGCCGTATTTCGGCCCCACAGTCTTTAACTGGGGTTTGAAGCTGTAGGTCACAAAGTTCTCTACATCGTCCGTAAATACCACATCTTTGATATTCAGCTCATCCTCAATGATAGCTTTAAAGAACTCATTCAGCTCGTACGGTGCTTTGACATACATCTTGCCGATGGGCTGACGGTTTTTGATATTGGCTGTATTTCTGGCGGCACGTCCCATAACAACGACCTTAAGTAGCTCTGCCATATTTTTCTCCAGATCTGCATCGATCCAGGCCTCGTTCACGGCCGGATAATCGCACAGATGGATACTCTCCGGAGCATCTTTGTCGATAGAGCACACGAGGTTACGGTAGATCTCCTCCGTCATGAACGGGATCATGGGAGCAGCGGCCTTACAGATAGTCACCAGAGCGGTATACAGTGTCATATACGCATTGATCTTATCCTGCTCCATGCCCTTTGCCCAGAAGCGCTCACGGGAACGGCGAACATACCAGTTACTCATATCGTCCACGAAATCCTGCAGCGCTCTGGCCGCTTCCGGAATACGGTAGTTAGCCAGGTTGTTGTCGGTATCACGGACAGTGCTGTTCAGTCTGGACAGCAGCCATTTATCCATAACGCTGAGTTTTTCGTAGTCCAGAGTATATTGCGTAGCATCGAAATTGTCAATATTTGCATAAAGAACAAAGAAAGCATAAGTATTCCACAGAGTACCCATGAATTTTCTCTGGCCTTCCATAACAGCTTTTCCGTGGAAACGGTTGGGCAGCCACGGTGCACTGTTGATGTAGAAATACCAGCGGATCGCGTCTGCTCCGTAGGTGCTTAAGGCATCAAAGGGATCTACGGCATTTCCTTTGGACTTACTCATCTTCTGACCGTTCTCATCCTGTACATGGCCGAGAACGATAACATTTTCATACGGGGCCTTGTTAAACAGCAGTGTGGACTCTGCCATCAGAGAATAGAACCATCCTCTGGTCTGGTCAACAGCCTCAGAAATAAACTGTGCCGGGAACTGCTGTTCAAACACTTCCTTATTTTCAAATGGATAGTGATGCTGGGCAAACGGCATGGCACCGGAGTCAAACCAGCAGTCGATAACCTCCGGAACTCTCTTCATGGTCTTACCGCAATCCGGACAGGTGAAGGTCACTTCATCAATATACGGTCTGTGCAGCTCAACTTTGGCATTTTCCGGATTACCGCTTCTTTCGGCCAGCTCTGCGCGGCTGCCGATGCATTCCATGTGGCCGCATTCGCAAGCCCATACCGGCAGAGGAGTTCCCCAGTAACGGTTACGGGAAATACCCCAGTCCTGAATATTCTCCAGCCAGTCACCAAAACGGCCTTTACCGATAGATTCAGGGATCCAGTTTACGGTGTTGTTATTTCTTACCAGATCGTCCTTAACAGCGGTCATCTTTACAAACCAGGACTCACGGGCATAGTAGATCAGCGGAGTATCACATCTCCAGCAGTGAGGATAATCATGCTCAAATTTCGGCGCGTCAAACAGCTTGCCTTCCTTTTCCAGATCGGTAAGGATCATGGGATCGGCCTTCTTGACAAACACTCCGCCATAAGCGGTATTGTCTGTCATCTCACCTTTGGCATTGACCAGCTGTACAAAGGGAAGATCGTAATTGCGTCCGATACGGGAGTCGTCCTCACCGAAAGCCGGAGCAATGTGTACGATACCGGTACCGTCGGTCATGGTAACGTAGCTGTCGCAGGTCACGAAATGTGCTTTCTTGCGCTGTTTTGCAGCAATCTCACCTGCAACGGCAAACAGCGGCTCATACTCTTTGTATTCCAGATCTTTTCCGGTATAGGTTTCCAGCACTTCATATGCTTTTTCACCCTCCTCGGCCAGCTTGCCGAGAACCTTATCCGCCAGAGCCTCGGCCAGATAATATACATATCCGTCAACGGCTTTTACCTTAATATAGGTCTCCTCCGGGTTTACACAGAGTGCCACGTTGCTGGGCAGTGTCCAGGGAGTGGTGGTCCATGCCAGGAAATAAGCATCCTCTCCGATGACCTTAAACCGAACTACAGCGGAACGCTCTTTCACCAGCTTGTAGCCCTGAGCCACCTCATGGGAGGACAGCGGAGTACCGCAGCGCGGGCAGTAGGGAACGACTTTGAAGCCTTTGTAGAGCAGTCCTTTGTTCCAGATTTCTTTCAATGCCCACCATTCGGACTCGATAAAATTGTCATCATAGGTTACGTAGGGATCATCCATATCTGCCCAGAAACCAACAGTACCGGAGAAGTCCTCCCACATACCCTTGTATTTCCATACAGACTCTTTACATTTGGTGATAAAAGGATCAAGACCATACTCTTCGATCTGTTCCTTACCGTCCAGCCCCAGAAGTTTCTCTACTTCCAGCTCCACCGGCAGTCCGTGGGTATCCCATCCGGCTTTACGGGGAACCATATACCCTTTCATGGTGCGGTAACGCGGGATCATATCCTTAATTACACGTGTCAGCACATGACCGATATGGGGTTTACCGTTTGCGGTAGGCGGTCCGTCATAGAAGGTATAGGTGGGGCCTTCTTTACGGTTTTCCATACTTTTACGGAAAATGTCATTGTCTTTCCAGAATTTCTCGACCTGCTTTTCTCTCTCTACGAAGTTGAGGTCTGTCGATACTTTCTGATACATCTTTGTACCTCCTTCATATTTCGTATCTGTTCAGAACCTTCACAGATACATATTTTTTTAAAAAAGAAAAAGCCTCCGCCCGTAAAAGGACGAAAGCATCAAAAACAATCGTAACCACCTGTTACTTCTGTATACCATCATATACGCTCTCAATATAACGGGAGAGAACCGTCCGCTCTTACTGCTGTGTTCAGAACGGCAGCTCCGGAGTGATCTTCATCCATGCCCGGCCCACCGGTTTCCACCCTCCCGGTTCTCTTTGCAGCCTTACGACACGACTACTGTCTCCTTCATCGCTTTATCAAAGGTATTATGCCTGCTAAGCCTTGATTTGTCAAGGAAAAACCGCATTTTCTTTGTATCTGTACTTCACTTTTCTGCTACTGTTCACCGGCAAGCCAGTAAACAGTAACACTTTTTTGCTTTTCTTCTCCGGCTTCTGTGTTTTTAAGATTCCAAAGGTTGCGATATACCTCAAAAAACATTATAATAGGATAAACTATGGGTATAATTTGTACCATATATCTTAAGGAGAATGCAATGCAAAAGAGGCTATACGGTCTTTTTCTCAGTCTGGCTTTTGCTTTTTCCGTACTGTGTTCGCCAGTCACGGTAGCGGCTACGGAGACGAATTCCGCTGCTCAGGAAGAGCCACAAGAACCGACAGAGATGGAGATCAATTACGAAAAACCGATAGATTCAAATACGATTGACGGCTGGCCAAAAGGTCCAAAGGTCTATGCAAAGTCCGCCATCGTCATGGATATGGATACCGGTGCCATTCTTTACGCAAAGAATATAGATGAAGCGCTGTACCCTGCCAGTATCACCAAGATCATGACTACCATGCTGGCCATCGAGAACTGCTCTCTGGAAGAAAGAGTGACCTTCTCTGACAATGCCATCAACAGTCTCCCCTGGGACTGTTCCCGCATCGGTGCACGGGTGGGTGAAGTTTTTTCCATGGAAGATTGTCTCTATGCCATGATGCTTTCTTCCGCCAACGAAGTCTGTATTGCCGTGGCAGAGCATATTGCCGGCTCAGAAGCCGCTTTCTGCGACATGATGAACGAGAAAGCAAAATCTCTTGGCTGTACCAATACACATTTTGTCAACTGTAACGGTATGCCTGATGAGGAGCATAAGACCAGCGCCCACGATATGGCGCTGATCGCATCCGCTGCTTTCCAAAACCCAACCTTCCGAAAAGTCACCGGTTCTGTCCTCTATGTTATTCCGGCCACCAACCAATCGGGGGAAAAACGTTACTGTTCCCAGCACCATAAGATGATGAAAGAAAATGAACAGTATTATTATCCCTATGCTGTAGGCGGAAAAACAGGATTTACCAAAGCCGCCCTGAACACTCTGGTTACCTACGCTACCAAAGATGACCGGCATCTGGTCTGCGTCAGCATGAGAACCAACGGAGCACAATATTATCTGGACACGGCCTCTCTTCTGGATTATGGATTCGACAACTTCACAAATCTTACGGTATCCAAAAATGAGACGGCCGGCAAACTGCTGTTTCCTTCCCAGTTTTTCCGTCTCCAGCCGGACAATGGGAAATTATCCCCCTGCCAAGTTACCGTACCTGACGGAGTAACCGCCGCAGACCTGTCTCTTTCCGGCAGGATCAACGGCGACAGCATGACCCGTACCTACACATGGCATGATGCCGTGGTAGGCGAAGTTACCCTTCCTGTCAGCACACTGTTTCAGGAGATAAGCGATCCGGATTCTGTGACCACTCAGGCTGTCCGGGAAATACCTTCTTTATTGAAGTCCTCCCATGCCAAATCAAAGGTGGAGACTGTTCCCGAAAAAGAGACGGTAAATCATCCTCTTCTGTCACGTTTTTCTATTCGCCTGACCGGATGGCAGCTGGGCTTGTGCGGTATCCTGATCGTTGCGATCATTCTCTATATTATCATTCTGATCCGTGCTGTCATACGATCCGTACAGAGGAGAAAGCGACGCAAAAGAAAAGCCCAGAGACGGGCGGCAAACAAAACAGGCGGTACCCGAACATCAAAAACAACCAAAGAAAAAAACAACTAGAAAGAAATAACTGACACATATAATCACGTCAATATTTCTCGAAGGCAAAGCAACAAAAAACGACCGACATATGACCGGTCGTTTTTTATGTTGCTTTGACGCGACTTCCTCTTCTTCTTCTCCGGATCATGGCTTTTTTGTCCCTGATCATCTGTGCCTGTTCCTCATCAGCAGGTTTTACAGTCTTTACCACGTAAAAACTGCCACTTTCACTCTTTTTCATCCGGATCTTTCCCTTGATCAGGCCATGCTCCGGACAGTTGGCCAGACAATAATATTGTTTGGCATTGATGGAAAACCAGCGTATCTTTTTGCGGGCCTTGCGGTCACAGTAAATGCATCTGGTACTGGTCACTTCCCGATCATGCATGGCTTCTTCCTTTGAAGAAAATTCCCGGGAAATATACTTGTCGTAAGTCTCAAAGGAAAGTTTCAGCTCATCCTCACGATTTTTGGGATTCTGGTACGTATCCACAGAATAGTAGACCTCCCGAATATGCGGATCGATCTGCTTAAGGATCTGCGCTGTATAATGGGCATCCGCCAATGCCCGGTGAAAGCCCTCCTGCTTTTCGATCTGCAAAAAATCCACACCATACTCAAGCGAGCGATGCAAATGCACATCCTCAAAACAAAGGCCAAACAGCTTCTGTACATCGAGATAACGGATGGGCCCCGGAAGCTGCTTTAACACACCATAATATTTCATATTACGCTGCAGTTCCAGAAGATCCATGCTGCCCCAGGTACAGAAGATCCGATCCTCGCCGCACCACTTCAGGAATTCCCGGATAGCACGATAAAAGGGGCTTCCCTTTTCCAGATCTTTCATGCTCAATCCTATAATATCCTGGGTTCTATAATGCAGTTTTTTATATACCATCGGCTGAACCAGACACTGAAAATTATCTATGATCTCGAACTGTTCATTCAGTTTAACTGCGCCGATCTCTATGATTTCAAAAGGGAGCTTGTCATTTTCCCGTTCTTTACCGTAGGGACATTGATTCCACTCCAGATCAAACACGATATAGTTCATCTCTCAACCCTCTTTCGTCCCCATTATAACAAAAATATATCGGCTTGTCTTTAACCTTTTATCATATCGCAGACAGTCAGGATATCTTTATCTACCCGAAAGCTTACCTCATACCCGGAAAAGCTCATAATATATATTCTCTCCGGATCCTGCTGGTAGGATGGTCGGGGATCCTGGGCCAAGACGCCGATCAGTGCTTTTTGCTGTTTTTCCTCTAATATGCCCTGTAATTTGTCGGGAAATTCCACCCGCAGACTGTGATCCGCTGTTTTGGCTGCAAAACCACAGACAGCCTCAGGATGACAATCTGCCAGCGTCAGATAGGGTTTGATATCGTAAATGGGTGTGCCATCCATCAGATCCGCACCGGACACATAAAGCACCGTTCCTTCATTTTCTGTAAATTCAATATTCTCCAGTTTTACACAGGAGAGCCCCAGATTGTTTGGACGAAAAGGAGACCTGGTGGCAAATACCCCTTTTCTGGTGTTGCCTCCCAGCCGCGGCGGCCGCACTGTGGGAGACCATTCTTTTCCTTCATTCCTTGAAAATCCCCAGATGATCCAGATATGGGAATATTCTTCCAACCCGCGGAAAGCTTCGGCAATGGCATATTCTTTTTCAAAAACGATCCTGCTTTCTAATTCTTCCACCAGCCCGCTCTGTCTGGGAATCCCGAATTTTTCGGGGAAATCGCTGCGCATGTGTGCTATCGCTTTAAGTTCCATTCTTTTCTCCTATTATCCCAATGCCACATCCAACACCATCATCAGTACAAAGCCTAAAGCCACACCGATGATTCCGATATTGGAATGACCATCGTTTTGCAGTTCAGGTATCAGTTCTTCCACCACCACATAGATCATGGCGCCGGCAGCGAAAGCCAGCAGATAGGGAAGTACAGGAACCAGAAGCTCCGTCAGAAGTATCGTCACCAGAGCTGCCAGCGGTTCCACGATGCCGGAAGCCATGCCATACAAAAAAGCACCCTTACGGCTCTTTCCCTGAGTCCTCAGAGGCATGGAGACAATAGCGCCTTCGGGAAAGTTCTGAATGGCGATGCCTACGGCAAGTGCTAAGGCTGCTGTCATGGTGATGCTTTCATTGCCGGCAAGCATTCCTGCAAATACCACGCCGACCGCCATACCCTCGGGAATATTGTGGATCACCACTGCCAGAAAAAGCATGCTGTCTTTTTTCATTTTTGATGGGAGTCCCTCGGCTTCTTCTGCATACTGATGCAGATGGGGGATCAGGGTATCCATCAACAGTAAGAATCCGATTCCTGCCAGAAATCCAACAGCAGCAGGAAGCCATCCAATGCCTCCGGACTCTTCTGCCTGCTCTATGGCCGGAAGCAAAAGTGACCATACGGATGCAGCCATCATCACGCCTGACGCAAAACCCAGCAGTGTCTTTTGCAGTCTGCTGCTAAGCTCATTTTTCATAAATAATACCATGGACGCTCCCAGTGTCGTTCCGATGAAGGGGATCATGATCCCCAATAGTGTTGTGCTCATAATTACGTATCCTTTCTGCAGAAACATGCATTTGATGTCTCCTGTATTTCTTCGTTATTGTACCATATTCTGTGGGAATGGAAATAGTGCGGGGGAAATTTCTGATCTTATATTTTCTGTATTGGCTGTTAATGGATTTAGATAAATGGGAGTTGCGAAAGAAATCGGCGGCGGAAACGGGACAGGCTCCTGGGTATATGTATAAACCTCGGGCTCCTACTGCGCTCGCTTCGAGCCTGTAGTCTCGAAGTCGTGCTCGTTAAAGTCGCGCGATGTTTATACATATACCCAGGAGCCTGTCCCGTTTCCGCCGCCGATTTCTTTTACGTATTGAAAAAAGGAGCAGTAAGTTTTTAATATGAATTGGAACTCAAAAATGATTTTTATATAAGACATTCAATTTTTTACGGATGATAATAAAAAATGGGTCTGTTTGAAATATTATCTTCAGAACAGACCCGTATGTTTGTATTTAATATTTTATGCCAGGTGAAGAATACCGATAGACTGTAAGAACAGGATGAACAGAAGGATCGGTGCTATGAAGCGTACCATCACATTGTACAGTGCCTTTCTTCCCATACGGCCACCGTTTTTCTCTACTTCATCGGTGATAAACTTCGGTCCCAGTACCCAACCGATCAGGATACAGGTCAGAATAGATACGATGGGCATCATTACATTGTTGCTGACGTAATCCATCACATCCAGTACCTGTCCCACGGAACCGTTGGGCAGTTTGAGTTCAAAATACAGATGATTGTAGCCGAGACATACCACAACAGCCAGTGCCAGGGAGATCACAAAGCTGATCACACAGGCAACACGACGGGTGATGTGGAAGCTGTCCATAAAGCTGGCAACGATGGCTTCCATAATGGATACGGCAGAGGTAATGGCTGCAAACAGTACCATCAAAAAGAACACGATACCGATGATCACTCCGATACCACCCATGGCGCTGAAGATCTTGGGCAGTGCTATAAACATCAGGCTGGGACCTGCAGTCATGCCTTCTTTACCCATGAAAACGAACACGGCAGGAATGATCATCATACCGGCCAGAAAAGCCACCAGTGTATCGAAAATCTCGATCTGGTTGATGGATTTACCCATGTTTACGTCATCCTTCATGTAGGAACCGTAGGCGATCATAATACCCATGGCCACACTTAAGGAATAGAACAGCTGTCCCATGGCATCCATGATAACTGTCAGGAATTTGCCTATCGTCATTCCCGTAAAATCAGGAATCACATATACAGCCAGCCCCTCCAGACCGCTTCTTGTCACACCGTTATCATCTGTGTGGGTAATGGTCAGACTGAAAATAGCAATGCCGATGATCATGATCAGCAATAACGGCATCAGGATCTTAGAGCATTTCTCAATACCTTTATCCACTCCCAGAAATACGATCACTGCCGCAGCCAGCATAAAGATAAACATAAAGATCAGCGGTGCACTTGTCTGGGTGATAAAGCCGCCAAAATAGCCCTCCTGAGCTGTCAGCTCGGATTTACCACCTGTCTCTTATACACATCTCCGAGCCCACGAGACCGTACTAGATC
>CALZOU010000021.1 GCA_945827805.1 uncultured Lachnospiraceae bacterium | reverse complement strand
GAGAGAGACCATCCTGGCCCCGACTCATCGTCAGTCCCCATTTCCCATACAAAATTCCCTCTTGACGAACTATGAAGCATGTGTATAATAGGTTAAGTGACAAGACACATAAATTGACACATGACATGCAAGAGTAAAGAGGAGAAACATATGAAAGAATTCCTGAAGAAAAAGAACATCATTTTCTCAGCCAAACGCTACGGTATCGATGCGCTGGGAGCCATGGCGCAGGGTCTGTTCTGTACGCTTCTGATCGGTACGATCCTGAATACCCTGGGCACACAGTTCCACATCGGATTTCTGGCAAATCCCATCTGCCAGGTAGGTGAGACGGGATACACCATCGGTGGTCTGGCATCTGCTATGGTAGGTCCGGCTATGGCCGCCGCCATCGGCTATGCGCTGCAGGCACCGCCACTGGTTCTGTTTTCGCTGATTCCCGTAGGATATGCCACAAATATTCTCGGCGGCGCAGGCGGCCCTCTGGCTGTTCTGGTAGTGGCCATTGTAGCCAGTGAGTTTGGTAAGCTGGTTTCCAAAGAGACAAAGGTAGATATTATTGTAACACCGATCGTGACTATTTTGGTAGGGTGCGGTCTGGCGTATCTGGTGGCAGCGCCCATCGGAAAAGCCGCTTCCGCCGTGGGTCAGGTCATCATGTGGGCCACAGAGCTTCAGCCTTTCCTGATGGGTATTCTGGTTTCCGTCATCGTAGGTATTGCCCTGACACTGCCGATTTCCAGTGCCGCTATCTGTGCGGCTCTGTCTCTGACCGGTCTGGCCGGAGGTGCTGCTGTGGCAGGATGCTGTGCCCAGATGATCGGCTTTGCGGTAATGAGCTTTAAGGAAAATAAAGTTGGTGGTCTGGTAGCTCAGGGTATCGGTACATCCATGCTGCAGATGGGAAATATCGTAAAGAATCCCAAAATCTGGATTCCGCCGATCCTGACCTCCGCTATTACGGGACCTGTTGCTACCTGCATTTTCAAAATGCGTATGGATGGTGCGGCAGTTTCTTCCGGTATGGGTACATGCGGTCTGGTAGGACAGATCGGTGTATATACCGGCTGGGTAAACGACATTGCTGAGGGCACCAAAGCAGCCATCACAGCTTTTGACTGGATTGGCCTGCTTCTGATCTGCTTCGTGCTTCCGGCAGTTCTGACCTGGGTTTTTGGCGAATTTTTCCGTAAAAAAGGCTGGATTAAAGAAAATGATTTAAAACTGGATCTTTGATGTGATATACTACTGCATATAGCAGTAAAGGAAGAGATTCGTTATGACAGGTGCGGACAGAAGACAGCAGATTATCAGAACTATAGAACAGGCAAAAAAACCGGTACCGGCCAAAGATCTGGCTTCGGCTTATGAGGTGAGCCGTCAGGTCATCGTTCAGGACATTGCCCTGATTCGGGCTGCGGGGTATGATATATTATCTACAAACCGGGGATATATTCTGACAAAGCCCGGGAGAGTAACCCGGGTATTCAAAGTCAGCCATACGGATGAACAAATCGAAGAAGAGCTTTGTGCTATCGTGGATCTGGGGGCGGAAGTGCTGAACGTGATGGTACATCACAAAGTGTATGGTACTATGGAAGCTCCGCTCCATATCACATCCAGAAAGACAGTTCGTCAGTTTATGGACGATATCAACAGCGGAAAATCCAGTCCGCTCAAAAATATTACCTCTAATTATCATTACCACACGATTTCCGCAGACAGCGAGAAAACATTGGATGAAGTGGAAGAGGTACTGGACCGCAAGGGTTTTCTGGTCCGTTCGTAGATAGAGAATAACGTGGAAGGGCAGTTGTGAAATGGCAACTGCCTTTTTTTGATGGTCATATTCATAAAATCTTAATAGGATGCCCTGTTTCTTCTTAATCACTACCTGTAGTACAATAGACACAGCAAAGGGGGAGATACTTATGGCAAACATATTGATCTGTGACGATGAAAAAGATATCGTCAACGCATTAAAAATATATCTTTCGGATCCGGAATATACGTTGTTTACCGCGGAAAACGGTGAGCAGGCTCTGTGGACTATAGAGGAAAATGAGATTCATCTGGTACTTCTGGATATCATGATGCCGGTGATGGATGGCATCACAGCCATGGCCAAGATCCGGGAGATCAGTAACGTTCCGGTGATTCTTCTGACTGCCAAAAGCGAGGACAGTGATAAGATCCTGGGCCTGAATGTGGGTGCGGATGATTATATCACCAAGCCCTTTAATCCGCTGGAGGTTTCCGCACGGGTACGTTCTCAGCTCAGACGGTACCTGAAGCTCGGTAGCGGCATTGCGGAAGTGGATACCTATACCATGGGCGGCATAGAGATGAAAGACAGCAGCAAAGAAGTCACGGTGGACGGTAATCCGGTGGCACTGACACCTAAGGAATACGATATCCTGAAGCTTTTGATGGCCAATCCGGGAAAGGTGTACTCGCCAAAAGAAATATACACATTAGTATGGAAAGAAAAACCCATCGGCTCTGACAACACGGTGGCGGTGCATATCCGGCATCTGCGGGAAAAGATAGAGATCAATCCGGCGGAGCCCCGCTATATCAAAGTAATCTTTGGCAAGGGCTATAAGATGGAGAAAGGACGTGAACGATGAGAAGATTTTTCAGAACTGCGGTAGGCAAGACGGTCCTGTTCATGCTGACGATGGTGGCCGGTACGGCGGCGGTGGCCTCCGTAGTGGGGATTGCCTTTATGGCAGAAGTGAATATGTACTCCCGTACACAGCAGCAGGTATATGATGAAATTATAGAGAATATGATGATCCAGGACGGGAGAAGAATTTTGGAGAATCATCTTTTCGCAGATGGCGCTGGCAATCTGAACATGGGAAATCTGGAATATGAGTTTCTCGATGAACAGCAAAACGTTTTGGCGGCGTCTGAGGAGAAGGATACCTCCTGGGATTACTCGTATTATTACAGAGTAGAGACCGATGGAGAGAGTTTTGATTACTTTTATGATTCTGAGGGCAAAGAGAAAGCAGAAGCTGCCCGTCGAGCAGCTTCAACGGTGAATCAGAAAGATACAAAGAATTCAGTGGGATCGGAACTGGCCGAAGAGGATCCGGGAGCAAAGTCGAGTGAACCGGAAGCAGCTTCATCGGAGCTGGCTGAAGAGGATCAGGAATCGGAGCAAAGTGAGTCAGAAACAGTTTCGTCCGAACTGGCAGGAGAAGATTTTGCACCAGAGGAAGAAAAATCCCAGAACGAAGACACCTGGGGAGAGGTTACCTGGTACACTCTGAACTGCAGCCTGAAGGCAGAGCTTCCGGAGGAGGACAAATATGCCTGGACAGCCACTGCGGTGGATCTGGCTTATGATCTGCGCTATGTTGTCTATGTGATCCTGCTTGTTTCTCTGGCCGTGCTGGCGCTCAGCTTTGTGGGTCTGATGAGCGTTGCCGGACGAAGACCGGATACGGAGGAGGTGCATGGAGGTCTGCTGTCAAAAGTGCCTTCAGACGTATTGCTGGTAGCGGATGTTACGATTGCTCTGATGCCACTGGCGGTAACACTGAATATCGGTTCCGGCGACATAGTGCCCTTTGTGATCCTGAATACCATAAGCGGTCTGTTCTGCTGCGGTGTGTGTCTTGGCTTCTGCATGAGCCTGGCGGCCCGCATCAAGCAGCGTACGCTGATAAAAAACAGCCTGATCGGAATGGTATGCCGTCTGTGCTGGCGGGGGGTACGCTTCGTGATCCGGTGGATAAAAAAACTGTGGCAGGATCTGCATGGTCTGATAAAGACACTTCCCTTTGCCCGGCGTGTGACGGTCATTTATGCCGCAGTAACATTGATTGAGTTTGTTTTGTTGCTGGCAGGTGTGTATCTGCCCATATGGTTTATCCTGCATCTGGTGCTGCTGCCGCTGATTTTGTTTACTGCCATGACGCTGCAGAAGCTGAAGGAAGCGGGCGAGGCGCTGGCTGCCGGTAATCTGACCTATCATACCGACACAGAGAGGATGTACGGCGATCTGAAAGAACACGGGGAAAATCTCAACAGTATTGCCTCCGGAATGGCCATCGCCGTAGAGGAACGGCTGAAAAGTGAACGCATGAAGACGGAGCTGATCACCAACGTCTCCCACGATATCAAGACACCGCTGACATCAATTATCAACTATGCCACGCTGATCGGTGCGGAGCCCTGTGAAAACGAGAAAATCACAGAATATGCCGATGTGCTGGTGCGCCAGTCCGAACGGTTGAAACGTCTGATTGAGGATCTGGTGGAGGCCTCCAAAGCGTCCAGCGGCAACCTGGAGGTAAATCTGTCCCCCTGCGACGCGGCAGTATTTATCTCCCAGGCCGGAGGAGAGTATGAGGAGAAACTCAAAAATGCCGGATTGACCCTGGTGACAAAACAGCCGGAGCAGGAAGTGCGCATCATGGCCGATGGCCGCCGTATGTGGCGAATATTTGACAACCTGATGAACAATATCTGCAAATATGCCCAGAGTGGTACCCGTGTCTATCTGACACTGGAGGTAATCGGGTCAAATGCCGTATTTTCCTTTAAAAATACATCCCGGGATGAGCTGAATGTCTCGCCGGATGAACTGATGGAGCGATTTGTTCGTGGGGATGCGTCACGAAATACAGAAGGAAACGGACTGGGACTGTCCATTGCCAAAAGCATGGCTCAGCTGCAGGGCGGCTCGCTGGAAATTTCTACCGATGCGGACCTGTTCCGGGCGATTCTCAGCTTTCCTGTAGTGCCAAGCGAATCCATAACTGTTTAGCCTGTTTTCTTGCAGCTGTTCAGTGACATCACAGATACGATTCACAATCCTCATGAAAATCGGTTGTATTGAAGAGGCTTATACAGTATCAGAAGGAGCGCATACCGGTATCATATTCTTAATGCCTCGTCAGCAAGTGATTTGACCTGCTTTGAACAGCCTTTTCTTCTTAAATAAAAATTCAGACACATTCGTAAAAGCGTCCGATTTTGCGGACACGGATACGTTTGTGTCTGTTTTGTTTGCAGTGGAATATTCAATGATACAGGGAAATGCTTACAGTAATGTAAAGAAAACGTGTCCGGCGGTGCCGTGCAAATTTTTCATGGTAATTAGAACGCATTTGGGATTTCGGTAGCTTAGGAAAATGACAACGGTTCAGAACAGGCCGAATCACTTGTTGATGAGGCCGTAAAAGGCGATTTAGGGCAATAAAAAAATCGAAGTGACAGGATTTGAACCTGCGACCTCTGCGTCCCGAACGCAGCGCTCTACCAAACTGAGCCACACTTCGATGTTTGTGCGATGTTGTCTCGCAACATTGATAATTATATACAGGTACATGGCATTTGTCAACAAGTTTTTTTGAAAAATAAAAAAAAATTTTTTGAGCAAATTTTTTGAAAAATAAAAAAAATTGGCGAATTTTTTAGAAGATAGAAAAACGATTATTCTATGTGCTGTTGAACAGATATCTGCTTCTGAGACATAAAAAGTGAAAATATAAGAAAACACCCAAAACATATTCATAACACAACAGATTCTGGATGTGGAAAAGGTAAAAGGAGTAGAAAGTCCAAACATAAGCCATAATAGAGCATATTCTGGATGTGAAAGAAGAAAAAGTAGAAGAAAAGTCCAAACATGAGCCATAACAAAGCAGATTTTGGATGTGAAACAGGGGCGAGAAAGAAAAATGCAAAAACAAAAAAGTACAGATTTGCACTGATAAATGTACAACCGGCACAGAGCCAAAAGACACCTGTGCCGGCCGCGAAACCAATTTTTTAGGAAGGGCAAATTATAATGTATCGATAAAGCGAAGGAATGCTTCCCGACCTTCGGCGGTGCACTTATAGACACCGGCATCTTCGAGAATGCGGACAAAGACCGTACCAATCTCCTGTTTCAGGATATCCCAGCCGTTTTCCTCGGTGAAGGAGGGATATTTCGGCAGAAATTCGTTGACCCAGTCGCTGTGTTTTACCAGCTCAGGATAATTGTTAATGGCCTCACCCTTTACAAGGCAGTCCTTTAACTGCTCCATCTCCTGTTTCAGACGGGACGGCAGTACAGCCAGACCCATAACTTCGATCAGACCGATATTTTCCTTCTTAATATGATGCCACTGGGCATGGGGGTGGTACAGTCCCAGAGGATGCTCCTCGGTGGTCAGATTGTTTCTGAGTACCAGATCCAGCTCGAACAGGCCATCTTTTTTACGGGCAATGGGGGTGATGGTGTTGTGCGGCTCTCCGTCGGTTTCCGCCAGAATACAGGCGGCTTCATCCGTATATCCGCGCCAGCAGTCCAGGATGTGTGTAGCCAGATCCACCAGACGCTTGTCCTCTTTATGACGGATACGGATTACAGACAGCGGCCATTTCACGATGCCTGCTTCTACATCCTCAAAACCCGGAATGGTCACGGATTTCTCTATGGGAGCCGTTTCCATGGCAAAGGTATGGTGTCCGCCCTGGAAATGGTCGTGGCTTAAGATAGAACCGCCTACGATGGGAAGATCCGCATTGGAGCCCAGAAAGTAGTGGGGGAACTGTTTGACAAAATCAAACAGCTTCACAAAGGTGGCTCTCTCAATCTTCATCGGCGTATGCTGGCTGTTGAAAACGATGCAGTGCTCGTTGTAATACACATACGGTGAGTACTGGAATCCCCAGGAGGTATCGTTGATAGTGATCGGGATGATTCTGTGATTCTCCCGGGCCGGATGATTCATGCGGCCGGCATAGCCTTCATTTTCCATACACAGCTGGCATTTGGGATAGCTGCTGGATTTGGCCAGCTTGGCGGCAGCAATGGCTTTGGGATCCTTCTCCGGCTTGGACAGGTTGATGGTGATATCAATAGCGCCATACTCGGAATCCACTTTCCAGCGCATATCCCGCTTAATGCGGTAGCGGCGGATGTAGTCGCTGTCCTGGCTGAGTTTGTAGAAATATTCAGTAGCTTTCTCCGGAGACTCGGCATACAGCCGGGAAAATTCCGCCTGTACCTGTGCCGGGCGGGGCACCAGGCAGTTCATGAGGCGTGTATCAAATAAGTCGCGGCTGACGATATTGTCTTCGATCAGTCCACGGCGGACAGCTTCGTCAAGAAGCTCTTTTAACGTTTCTTCCAGGTTGATCTCTTCCGGCAGAGCATCCGGTTCTGTATAGTCATCTTCTTTCATGCAATCCAGCAGAAGATTGGTGGCATAGATCTTTTCGCATTCCGGCAGCAGTCCGCAGCGGATACCGTAGGCTACCAGTCGTGCAACAGCGTCATTCAGCATATCTTTTCTCCCTTCATAGTCACAGTACTCAGTTCAGTTTGTGGGCACCGTCGCCGATATCCACGATATAGAATTCTGCTTTGTGTCCGGTAGCTTTCTCATAGGCCGGTCCGATCTTTTCTGTGAAAGTGTCAATGGCATCATTCTTTACGATACTTACGGTGCAGCCACCAAAACCGCCGCCGGTGATGCGGGATCCGAGTACACCCGGAATTTCCCAGGCCAGAGATGCCAGAAGATCAGTTTCCTCACAGGAGGTCTCGTAATCATCCCGCAGAGAAACATGGGAAGCGTTGATCAGTCGGCCAAACTCCTCCAGGTCGCCGGCATTTAAGGCTTCCACGGCGCGGATGGTGCGCTGGTTTTCGTATACGGCGTGTTTTGCACGTTTCTGGCAGATGGGGTCGGTGATGGCATCTTTGTATTTCTCGAATTCTTCTTCACTCAAATCTCCCAGAGTCTGAATATCCACAACGGTCTGCAGCATCTTTAAGGCTTCCTCACATTCTCTTCTTCTGTCATTGTAGGCGGAGGAAACCAGGCTGTGTTTTACCTTGCTGTTCGTGATGACGATATGGGCATCAGACAGCTTTACGGGAGCGTAGGTGTAATTTAAGGTTGCTGTATCCAGGAAAATCGCATTGTCCTGTTTGCCCATGGCGGAAGCAAACTGATCCATGATACCGCAGTTCATGCCGTTGAAATTGTTCTCGGAATACTGTCCGATCAGCGCCAGATCCTGCATGGTCAGATCCTCGAAGCCAAAGGTGTCCTTCAGCATGAGGCCGGTCAGGACTTCCAGAGAAGCAGAAGAGGACAGACCGGAGCCGTTGGGAATATCACCGTAGATCAGGATATCCATACCGCAGGGGATCTTGTAACCGCGCTTTTCAAAAGTCCACATTACACCCTTCGGATAGTTGGTCCATCCGGCTTCTTTGGACGGTGTAAGATCGTCCAGGGAAGTTTCCACGATGCCGGGGAAGTTTGCGGAATAAAAGCGGATCACGCGGTCTTCTCTGGTAGTAATGGCACCGTAGGTACCGATGGTCAGCGCACAGGGAAATACATGGCCGCCGTTGTAATCGGTATGCTCGCCGATCAGATTGACACGGCCGGGGGCAAAGTACATTTCCGGTGTTTTGT
This sequence comes from uncultured Lachnospiraceae bacterium, assembly GCA_945827805.1. Classification (GTDB taxonomy): domain Bacteria; phylum Bacillota; class Clostridia; order Lachnospirales; family Lachnospiraceae; genus UBA11957. The sequence goes on along the minus strand of CALZOU010000021.1, from coordinate 15,400 downwards.
CAGCGCCGTAAGTTAACTGAAATAACTGCATTAATTTTTCTGTTGTCATAGTGTGTTCCCTTCCTTTTTTCATTGATTAAATCATGTTCTTACAGCCTCATCAGCAAGAGATTTATTCTGTCTGATCATCTGCTGTTATCGCAGCAGCCATACACTTGCTTTATGGATGTGTAAGAACGTGACTCAGGTGTTCGCAGGCTTTTTTACCAAAATATACCTTCGATTTTTGAAGCATCGAAGAATGCCTGATATATGCTTTACGTTTTACGGTAAATTCATTATAATGAGAAAAAAACAATCTCACTACAATTATATTGCATAATGTTTGAATTATATTGAGAAACAAATGACCTGAAAGTCGGGATCGTCATGGGAAAGGCAAAGTTGGGCCAACGTTGACAGGCAATAAAAAACAGACTGAGGTTAAATCGGATGATAAACAGATCAGAGAATAAGAAATAAGGAGGCTGCTCCATGGAAAATTCACAGCATCAGCTGCAGATCACGTCAGACAAAAAAGAGATAAAAGAGCACGGAAGCTACGCTTTTCCGGTCAGGGTCAGCTATGAAAGTCTGTCTATGTATAACGGGGCATTTCTGTGGCACTGGCATCCGGAAATTGAACTGACGCTGGTACTGGAGGGAGAAATCTCATACAGAGTCAATGAGAAAAGATATCGTCTGCAGGCGGGAGACGGACTTTTCTGTAACTGCAATGCTCTGCATACCGGTGAGAGCATCGGGGGAAAGGACTGCCGTTATCTGTCCATCACTTTTCTTCCCCGGGTTTTGTATGGAGAAAAATCAAGTGTGATCTATACCCGGTTCGTGAGAAATTTATGCGGTGACGGCGAGTGTTCGTCCATCCATTTTCGGCCGGATGATGACTGGCAGTCGCAATTGCTGGCGTCCATGGAAAAAATCCGCCGGTGTTACGACAGTCATCCGAAAACGATGGAGCTGGAGATCCAGATAGAGCTTTTGTCTATCTGGCTGAGACTGTACCGGCACTGGGCGGATACCACCCAAAAACAGGAAAAGGAAAGTGATCCGAACCAGGAACGCATTCGTGTATTATTGGCTTACATTCAGGAGCACTACAGCGAAAAGCTGACACTGGAGGATCTGGCCGCGCAGATCCATATCTGCAAAAATGAGTGCTGCCGTATGTTCAAAAAGTATATGCATGAGACACTTTTTTCTTACCTCCTGGCTTACCGTGTCAATCAGAGTCTGGTGCTTCTGTCTGACACAGATATGGAGATCACGGAGATAGCGGAAAAATGCGGCTTTGCCAATCCGGGGTATTATACACGGGTGTTTAAGCGGATCCGGGAGATCACACCTATGGGTTACCGGAAAAAGTGCAGGGAAAATAAGCGGCTGCAGGGTGGAAGTCACAGCCTATCTGTGTTATAATATGCCTCAGAAAATGTGCGATAGCCACGACAGAATGGAGAAATTATGTTAGAACAGAGAAAACAGGCGCCGGTGTATACCAACTGGCTGGAAGGATACAACATGTCCATCACAGGCGAGGAGAAGAAAAGATATCTGGATCTGGGACTTGCCGAAGATGCTTCACCGGAGAACCTTCTTCGTAAAAAATTGTGGGAGGTACGCTATACCCAGAAAGGTAAGCTGACCGGCTACGATTCCTTTATGGCGCTGTGGATGGAGCTTGGTTATGAGCAGAAGCAGATGGGCCATTTCTTCTTTAAAGGCCGTACCAAAAAGAAAATGATGAAACTGGCCGAAGGCTTTATGTTTTCCGAAGGAACCACAGAAGCTTTGCAGGATGTATTGTTCAAAGAGTATGTGAATCTGGTGGCCATATATATCAGCCTGTGTCAGAAAGACAAAAATTACAAGAGCATCGTTCTCGGCGTCGGTACCATGAAGGATGAGAGCCTATTGTATAAGATCGCAGAGGATGTTTACAATACGGGCTGTGGAGCGGCAATCCTCAGTGGTATGACAGAACAGTATGAGCTGCTGATGAGGGCAAGCAAAGCTGCTTTTCTGGATGCTTTCCCGCAGGATATCGGGGTATGGAATGCGGCGGAAGAGAAGTTCCGGAAGAAACATGGGCTGGAATAAATTAATTCTATAAAGTGAACTGGTGGCTGGTGGTGCTGCAAAGAGGCCGGCTGGCGGTATGTATATAACCTTCGGGCTCCTACTGCGCTCGCTCCGAGCCTGTAGTCTCGGAGTCGTGCTCGTTAAAGTCGCGCGAAGTTTATATACATACCGCCAGCCGGCCTCTTTGCAGCCCCACCAGCCCCCAGTAATTTACGTTTTGATCAATGTAAGGCCCGATACCAGTAGCCTTTTTGGCCGTTAGTCAGCGGCGCATTGGGATTATTGGCCTTAAAACAGGGAAAACCGAACATATTGGCCATGAAGCGTTCCTGGTTATCGTAGATACCGGGAACAGCGAACACATATTGCTCCGTATCGCCAATTCGCCCGATCAGACAGTGGGCATTTCGCTGAAAACAGTGCAGGATAAACCGGTTGCCGGCAATATTCCATCCTTCCCGGCGAAGACGCGGAAAATCCCGTGGTTCCACACGGACGCAGTTTTTGAGTTCACCTTCTGAGAAAGCATCCGAGCGGGGATACCGGCTGGTCAGCCGTTCCCAGCGGGAGGGAGTGGAAGGGTTTGTGCCGACTGTATTGTCTGCGTCGTCTGGGGAAGGACTTTTGCTGAAACTTTCCGGTTTGGGTGTTTGATATTCCTGTGCCATGATTTTCTCTACCAGAGTAGGTGATGTGCGCGGCATGTTAGTGACCAAAACCGATGAAGCAGGACCGGCAGAGTCATTGGGGGTATTTGGAGCAGATGGTTCTGACAGATTCTGTATGGGCGCCCCGGAGTTGACTTCAGGCGGATCCGGCAGATTCTGTGTGGGTTCCCCGGAGTTATGTTCAGGAGATTCGTTTGATGGTGCAGCGTTTGAAGCTGACCTGGATATTTCGGGGACAGAAACTTCTGTCATCTGACTGGTATTTCCTTCAGTGAATTTTGCAGTATTCTCCTGAGGAGCATTAGTTTTAACAGAGAATTCGGAAGAACTGTCGGGAGAAGGTTCGCTCTGTTCCATGTTCCCTTCAGGGGAAAGTGCAGATCCCTCTCTTGACAGAGCAGTATCTGAGACAACATCGGGCATATTGTTTTCGTGGTTTTCCGGTTCCTGCTCATCCTCAGATATCATTTCAGATTCCGGTGAAGGATAGGGAATCATATCCATGGGCCGGATGGATTGATCGTTCCATATGCTGCAGTAGGACAGTGGACTCTGGTCGGTCAGGATCAGCCCCTCCAGATCAGAAAAAGAAATGTCTGTGCCGGAAAGACCGAGGGAACTGCATTGTGCTCGCCAGTTTACCATACCCAGCGCAGGTACATGCTGTCCAAGCTCCACACCATACAGCTGTCCATCTCTCTGAAAACAGCCATAAATGTGAATCGGTTCTTCGGTTGACTGAGATGAGATTTTCATATGTATTTCCAGCTTCAGCAATTGATTGCGATTGTCGATACGGGCATAGCCGCAGTTGGCAAAACGGTTGTTTCCCCGGTATTCATACATATAGGAAATAAAACGCTGATATTCGGACACAGGTTGACTCCAACGATTTTTCTCCTTATTATATGGGTAATGGACACAGAATATGACAGGGAGGGATACCGATGACACAGGACGAGCGTTATATGAAGCAGGCGATGACTCAGGCAAGAAAGGCGGAGAAACTGGATGAGGTGCCGATCGGTTGTGTGATCGTATATCAGGATAAGGTGATCGCCAGAGGCTACAACCGGCGAAATACGGATAAAAACACGCTGTCCCATGCGGAGCTGAATGCCATAAAAAAAGCCAGCCGGGTGCTGGGAGACTGGCGCCTTGAAGAGTGTACCATGTATGTGACACTGGAACCCTGCCAGATGTGCGCCGGAGCCATCGTGCAGGCCCGGATCTCCCGGGTGGTGATCGCCTGTATGAATGGAAAGGCGGGCTGCGCAGGATCAATCCTGAATCTGCTGCAGATGCCGCAGTTTAATCATCAGGTGGAAACCACCTATGGTGTTTTGGAAAAAGAATGCAGCCAGATGCTTTCTGATTTCTTTAAGCGACTGCGGGTGCGGAAGAAAGAGGCGAAGGAGGCAGCGAAGATGGCGGGAAGCCAAGGGGACAGGTTCCGCGACTCCCGTTAGCTAGTGAGTCACGGAACCTGTCCCCTTGGCTTTGTGCTCGATTATTGACACATTTCCCTCTAATTGCATACTTCCCTATTGGCGCAGACAGGAATACAATATTCGATAAGAAACAAACTTTCAAAGCTGAAAGAATGACAAGAGAGGATTTATACATAATGAAAAACAAAATCAAAGGAAAACCAATACAGATCAAAAAATCTTCAAAGCAGTTTTCTGCAAAGGTTGTGGTGAAATCGCTGATCCTTACGCTGATGATTGCTGCGATCCTGTACTACCTGTTCTTTCCGGCAATCAATCCGGCAAGTCATGGCTTCTGGTGCTTTCTGATGGTCCTGCTGGCCTTTTACAGCACCTTCCACATGATGTTTGCCTATCTGGATCTTAAAGAACTTCGGATAAAGCCATATCTGCTTCTGCTGGCGGTTCTGGTACTTTATCTTGGGGCCTGTCTGTTAAGCTCCAAGCTCTTTAATGCTGACAAATATGCAAATGTTCTGCAAGTAAATGAAGAAGCGGATTTTGTGGAAGATATGGCGGAAACGGTAACTACGGATGCCATTGCGCTGATGGATACGGCCAGCGCGAAAATGCTGGGAGACCGTGAGATTGGTTCCCTGTCAAAAGTCGTCAGTCAGTACGATGTTTCGGATGACTACATGCAGATCGACTATCAGGGAAGGCCGGTGAAGGTATCGGGGCTTCAATACTCCGGTTTTTTACGCTGGTTTAACAACAGAAACGAAGGAGTTCCGGGATACGTTACGGTGGATCCGGTATCCATGTCTGCCGATTATCATGAGTGCGAGGGTATGATCTATGTACCTTCGGCCTGCTTTGGACAGTATCTGGATCGGCATATACAGATGCGTTATTCTACACAGATGCTTGGAGAGAGTCATTTTGAAATTGATGAAGACGGTAAACCGTTTTATGTCTGTCCCGTATATAAAAAGACCACGTTACTTGGCGGAAAAACAGTGAAAGGTGCTATCGTTGCGGATCCCTGCAGCGGTGAGCTTACTTATTATCCGGTGGAAGAGGTGCCGAGGTGGATAGATATGGTATATTCCGGAGATCTTCTCTGTGAGCAGTACAATTGGTACGGAAATCTGAAAAATGGTTTTATGAATTCCATATTTGGTAAAAAGGGTTGTAAGAGAGTCACCGAATATCGTTCCAATGTCGATGAGGATGACGAAGAGGAAGATGCTCCGGCAAATGACTACGGTTATATTGCAAAGGATGGGGATATCTGGATCTACACCGGTGTCACTTCTGTGAATAAGGACAGCTCTAATATTGGATTTTTGCTTGCCAATGAACGTACCGGTGAGGCAAGATATTATGCCGTTTCCGGCGCAGATGAATCTTCCGCCATGTCCGCGGCCGAAGGTGAAGTTCAGGAAAAAGGCTATCAGGCAAGCTTCCCGTCCCTGATCAATATTGACGGAGTGCCTACTTATATTATGGTGCTGAAGGACAACAGCGGGCTGGTAAAATTGTACGCTACGGTCAATGTGGAGCAGTACAATATCGTTGCTACAGCCGGTACACAGAAGGAATGTATTGAAAAATACAGAAGTCTCATCGGCGCAAGTGTGCAGACCCCGGAAACAGATCCTGATAATCTGCAGGAGAAAGTGATCACCATAGCTGAGAGGGAACTTATCACGATGGAAGGAGATACTTATCTTTATATTGTCACTTCTGAGCAGGAGATTTTCCGTACGGGAGCAATCGGCTATGAAGGAAATGAAAAAGCGCTGCTGCTTCATGAAGGGGATACGATCACAATCCGGTATAGTGGGAATGTGATTGCAGCGTGGGAATAAAGGCAGGTGATTCAAGTGTTCACAATCTTCTTTTGCGAAGCAAAACGTTAAATGAGCCTGCGAAAGTTACTGTTTACTGGCTTGCCAGTGAACAGTAACTTCTTGACGAAACCATCTCAGACAGGTATAATAACTAAGTCAACGACACTGGAGACGTATCGAAGTGGCCATAACGAGCTTGACTCGAAATCAAGTTGTCGGGTAACCGGCACATGGGTTCGAATCCCATCGTCTCCGCTGAAAAACCCTTGTAAATCAAGGGTTTTTAATTTTTAGGTCAAGTCCGAGGTCAAGTACCATCTTTTTCATGTTCTTTTAGCTCTGTAAAGTAGTCAGCCATTTGCTTTGCAAACCGCTGCTGTTCCGTGTCAATGATTCCTCTGTAAACATTTTTCATAACATTATCTGTCTTCCATCCACCATATGTCATGATATACTGATCAGGCACACCTTTTGCGTGCATGATGGAGACAGTATAATGTCTCAGATCATGGAAGCGGAATTTAGGTACGCCAATGTCCTTTATTGTCTGACGGAAATGTCTGGATATGATATCCGGGTTGGAAGGTATCAGACGTCCATTAATATCTTTAATACGGTCTATGACAAAATCCGGAAGTTGTATAATCCGATAGCTTGTATCGTTTTTAGGTGTCGGCTTGACAACGTAAATACCATTCTTCCTTGCCATAGCTTTATTTACAGAGACGGTTTTGTTTTCAGTATCAACATCAGATGATTCTAAGGCGCAGATTTCGCCTCGACGCATTCCGCCAAAAGCACCAAGATAAACTGCGATTTCAAGTTCTGTCCCATCTATAGCACGAAGCAGAGCTTTCATGTCGTTCTCGTTTGGAACGTATATGTTTTTACGCACCTTTGCCGGAAGCGTAACAGCGATGTGCCTACCGGGAGAAAACATGTTCATAGCGGCGGTAAAAAGTCCATATGCATTTCTCACTGTTTTGGGTGCTACCCTTGTCGAAAGGATGTTTATCCATGACTGTATCTCAGGAGTGGTTATTGTATCGATTTTCTTAAATTCAACTTCTCCATAAGATCGAGACAACAAACACTTGTATCCTTGTACTGTTGATGGTGATAGTACGTTCTCTTTTATGTCGATATATTTTTTGAGCGCTTCCATAACCGTCATATTTTGCATCGGATACCCAACCTTATCCTTGTTATCCAGCCAGTCAGCAGCTATTTTCTCTGCAGCTCTTCGCCCTGCCGGGGAAGGATCAGTAGAGGTAAAGGCTTTAAAAAATTGTTTCTTTTTTACCTTGCCGTCCGGTCGTCGAACCGGTTTCCCGTTTTCGTCGTAGACTATCTCTTCGTGATCCAGCACACGGACCTTCCAGGATCCGCTCTTGGTCTTCTTTGCTTTTGGCATACCACATTCCTCCTTATTTTTGAGTATAAAAAATACGCTATACAGCGCAGAAAGGATGTGGTACAATAAGCGAGTGATATTCTTTATTGTACGGTCCTCTCTGACCGTATAAAAACCCAAGAGCCAGCTCCTTTGGGGAAAGGGGCTGGTTTCTTTTTTTAAAAGTCAAAAGATTTCTTCAATAGCTCCAACGCGAGAGTTCTCAAAAACTCCGTCTGTGATTTGAGACATAAGCGTTTGCTCGCACTCCTCTGCGGTATTTCGCGAAATTCGGATGATACTAAAATCATTCGTGCCGGTTTTATCGCTGTTGTCAACCTCGATGATCTTTATGTCGTCACCTTCGGAAAAATCAAATCTCCGAGATTGACCAAAGCTTTCTCTCTGACGATGTCCTTCAGCTCCATATACTTTCCAAGAACGTGTTATCATGATATTTCCTCCTGATAATTTAATAATTTAATTAAAGCAACGGTATAAATGATTGGGCAATCTGTCCAGATTGCACGGCGGATGTAATTCTGATGAATTATTCCGGAATTGTTTTAGCGCCTTTTTTGCGGTTACGATATGTTTTTATTGTGCCGGTCACTATGGCCTGTATAAAAACCTATGGAAGCCGGTTGCTTTGGGGAAAGGAACCGGTTTTTCTTTTTTACATTCAAATTATTCCTCTTTTTTACGACCTTTAATTAAAGCAACGAGAGCTAACACAGCACAGATCAGGCACCAACTAGACCAAATGCTTAAATCAGCATAGCTGCCTGCAAGAGTAAAACCGATCAAAGCGCCCAAACCGAAAAGCACGATCAAAGCGATGTTCCCACTTTTTCCACCTTTACGCGTACAAATAGATACGATGCCACCGGCGAGAAGCATGAGGGCAACAATTAGTCCGGCCGTGCCTCCCATCTCTCCATTTTCTTCCAGCGTATTGCTTATTCCAGCGGCACATGACTGGAACGAAACCAGAACAAATAATACAATTGACAAGATTCCTGATACGAGTTTCCATGTTTTCATAATAGGTTCTCTCCTTTGTAAATAATGTATTTATATTTAGAGCAGCTCCAGGGCCCCGAGCGGCTCAAAATATACGTTATTTCAATCGCAATTCTATAAGCTTTTTGTTGTATCCAAATAGTCGTGAAAGCTGATCTGTACTGTAATCAGGATATTCTCGAAGAACAGAATCTGATATCAGCAGATTCACAGCGAATTTATCAGCCTCCAGCTCATATCTGGATGTATTGAACTGCGTTCTTGTGTCCATGAATAAAGCATTAGTCCGTTTATGCAAAAACATGTGCCCAAGCTCATGAGCACAGACAAACTGCTGATCGTGTCGGGAAAGACTTTCGTCGATATAAATTATGTTGTTCCGCTTAAAATATTGGTAAAATCCCCGCACACCATCCAGCGGATAGAACACCAGGATTACATTCATCCCTTTTATCATTTCAAACGGATCTCTCGTACCAAAAAGGCGAACGAGCTGATTTACTTTTCTTTTGATATCCACAGACATCAGTCCTTTTTATATTTCTTAGGAGTGTATTTCTCTTTATTTTTCTTCTTTGCCATTTCCATACCGATCTGCATGGCTGACAGGATAGAATCTATTGCTTCCGGGCTGGCCGGATCGCCATCGAACATCAGACCTTCCTGAGAAGTGAGCTGTTCTCGGGTCTGTTCCAGGATTTTTTCTATGTCGCGAGTATCTCGCCGTGAAAGAGACGGCGAACGATCCTCAACAAGATCTGATTTTTCTATTCCAAAAAAGTTGGCCATCATTTCTATTTTATCTATCCTAGGGTATGAATTGCCATTCACCCAATCAGTAAGCGTTGTATATTTTACTCCCAGAGCATCGCACATATCTTTTCGACTTTTTCCGTACAAATCCATATAGTAACGAATATTTTTGGCCATTATTTCTTTATTACCTAAATCACTCATCTCCAGCCCTCCTTTACGGACATTATATGATTTATCCGTAAAAAAATCAATATAAACTGAAAAAAATACGAAAAAACCGTTGACATTACGATTAAACCGTACTATAGTAAGAAACATAAAAGATATTACGATTAAATCGTAAATAAGTAATAGAAAAAGGAGGTTTCACAGTGAAATATGCGGAATCAAGATTCACGCTCAAAACTGCCCGAGAAATGAAAGGGTATAAGCAGGAAGAAGCTGCTAATCTGATCGGAGTTAGCGTGGATACTCTGGGAAATTACGAAAGAGGAAAAAGCTATCCGGACATACCTATACTCAGAAAAATAGAAGAAGTATACGGTGTTCCATATAACAGGCTTATTTTTTTGCCGTTAGATTACGACAAAACCGTAAATTTGATGTGATTATCTGTTCGAGACAGAGTAGGAGGTGAGGAAAACGAAATTATCAAGAAAGTCTATTTATCAAATAGTTGTAGCTGCTGCAACGGTTGTGGTTCCATTTGCCGCAGCAGGTTTCATGGCAACGATCGGTGCTGCAAAAGATGTGTTCGAATACCTTGTTATTTATCACATATTTTCTACATTTATGTTTCGCATCTTTCAACCGTTATCGTTTGAAGAATCAGACGATGAATGACATGACATGCCGCAACTGCCGGCACTACAAACGCTGTATGGACAGATCAAGAGATCTTCCATGCACAGCCTATGCGAAAGGAGGATACACAGATGAAAAGATACATCTACAGAGTAGCCCGGGAGAACGTAGTCACCGGCGAAAGAGCAAAGCGCTCGCGTACGATCGAAAGATATGACCAACTGAAGGTCGGCGGACTGTACGTGCACCTGGGATCTGGGTATCCCGGCGAACAGAGGGTTTTGGAACTCGTAAGAGTGGAGGAGGATGAGTATTAATGCCAAAAACAACATTATGCCGTGATCCCTACGAGAGGGGCAACAAGCTGATCGAGGAACGGCTTAAAGGCAATGTGGGGACATACGGTGCAGGCAACCGGGACGCTTACACGGAAAAGAATTTTGGCCTATCGCACGGCACATACCATAGAAGAATCAAGAATCCCGGAACGATTGATCTGGATACACTTCGAAGGATCTTCGACAGGTGCAGATTTACCGATGCTGAGATCCTGCAGGTGTTCCAAAGATAACTGAATAGTGGGCGGCATACACATGCCTTGCATGGATTTTCTCGTAGCTTCTCTTTAACCCAAACCCCTGAATCTTGTCATTGACCTGCAGGGCAGCTGTATGCCACCCACCACCATGGCCCAGCCCGGAGAAGCAGCGTAGCACAGCCCCCTTATGGGACGCTGCATGGAGGTCCGACTCCTCCATGAGCCAATCCCTGTACCACGTAACTTAATAACCAGTGAATCTGTTTATTTCCCTTATGCACAACGATCTATGGTACAGGAACGCCTGCCGTGATGGGGCGTAAGTTCATCCGGAGCTGCAGTACAAACAGATTGGAAAAGTTTATACCTCATCTATGCAGCTTATCACGCACCGGCCAGCGTGTAAGTTTGGCCGGATCCAGCCGGAGATGTCCGGCATGGTGCCCAGACGCAGCAACAGCCCAGGCACCGGGGCGGTTCCTATGGCCGCCTGTGCATCTGTAGCTCAGAGGTCAGAGCAGCGGTTTCCGGTACCGCAGATCGGGGGTTCGAATCCTTCCAGATGCTTAGTTGCACTGGTGCAACAGAAATAAAAAAGGAGGACAAACAATATGAAAGCTATGTTGTCACAGCCCATGGCAGGAAAAACGGATGAAGAGATCATCGCGACAAGAGAGAAGGCCATTGCCGTTCTGAAAGGAAAAGGGTACGAAATTATAAACACACTTTTCACTGATGAATGGTACAGCAAAGAAAAAATGGAAGAGCGCGGTGTTGTTCAGATTCCGCTCTGTTTCCTTGCCAAGTCTCTGGAAAATATGAGTCTCTGTCATGCTGCTTACTTTTGTAAGGGATGGGAAAATGCCAGAGGTTGCCGTATCGAACATGAAGCGGCTGTTGCGTATGGATTAGATGTCATTTACGAGGAATAAACTAACGCTGTTCAATGAAAGCCTTTAATGGGTACTCCAGACACCCTAAGACCTGGATATATATCACAAGGGACGGCGTACGACCGTCCTGAGGACCCGTAGTTCAGTTGGTTAGAACGACCGGCTCATAACCGGTAAGTCGCAGGTTCGAGTCCTGCCGGGTCTACTATCTGCAGAAATACATATGCCGGGACGCCGGCGGAGGAAAAAATGAGTAATAGAGACATTGAACTTCTGGCCATCAAGCTGGCTGGAGAAGACACTTACTGCGATTGCACAGTCGCATTTAACGGCACGGCGCTGCAGCTGAATGAAATGGAGATGGTCTATCACGGAGACCCTGCACTGGTAGGATCCCATCTTTCGGGAGTGATCGCCAAGGTGATCCGGACACTGGAAGAAGAAGACGGGCTCACAGCCGGTCTGGTGATGGAAAATCTGGCAGAAGAGTTTGGCTACAAGCTCGACAGAGGAGACGACGAAGATGAATAAGAGTTTTTCTTTGAAAAATATGGCCATCGCCGCGCTGATCGGTGCGCTGGTGACCACCAATTTCCACGCTGCCGGATTATCGGCAGCGGACATGGCCATATATACCGCTATAATGTCCGTCGCAGCCTGGGCAGCGATGGAGGAGTTGGAGATCAGACATGATCAAAGACGTAAGAAAAGAGGTCTTTAAGACGGCCGATCATTTCACGCGATGCGTGAGAAAAAAAGATTGGCTGAGCGCAAAAGCAGACTATGACAATGCCCGGACAGTGGCGGTATTCATGAAGCTTCCGGAAGCAGACATGATAGAGCTCTTCGGAGACCAGGAAAACGAGATCCAGGGATTATTCCCGATCGAGATGGTCCAGCAGGTATTCTACGAAACCGTCGTCAAAGGGAATTCCGATTGGAGAAACCGGTCATTCGAAGAATTCCGTCGCGGACTACAGGCAGGAACACTGAACCTTAAAAGATGGCAGCAGGGATAACAAAAACGGCTCCGAGAATGACAGAACGGAGCCGTTTTTAAGGAATAAAAAATATATCTATTCCATGTTATCACAGGTGCCGAAAAAAGTAAAGAAAATGTCTGTAAAAACAGGCCTTAACGGCTCGCTAAACAGATTAACATTGGAACCAGAATGACATGTATAAACAAATCATATGGATGTTGAGAAATGCCATCGAGATAGAGGAACACCACGATGGAATGTACGGCGCACCCGGACAGAAGAGACAGCCAAAAAAGAAGCCGACCAAAGAGCAGATGGCCAGGAAGAATCAACGTCTCAAAGAAGCCAGGGCAAGAAGAAAACTCAGACAGCATTTTGAGATAAACGATTACTTCACGAGGCTATCCTATCGGATAGATGAGCGCCCTCCGGATATGGAAAAAGCCAAAGAGGATTTCAAGGCATTTACCCGGATCGTACGGAGGGAATACCGGAAGCGAGGATATGAGCTGAAATGGATGCGCAATATTGAGGTAGGCACAAAGAATGCCTGGCATGTCCACATCGTGGTAAACAGGATACCGGACACCGACCTGATCCTCGCAAAAGCCTGGAAACACGGATCCATACATAACCAGCTGATCTATGACCAGGGATTTGCTAAGATAGCGGCCTACATTACTAAAACACCGCTCACAGATCCACGATTGAGAGAGGCAAGCTACAGTGCCAGCAAAAATCTCCCCGTACCTGAGCCAGAAAAGAAAGAGATCAGGTGGAAGACCTTCCATAAGGTCAGACCGCCAAAAGGATACTATCTCGAGAAGGACACGTATTTTGAAGGCATCAACGCTATGGGGTACAAATACCGTACCTACACATTCCTGCGGTTTACGCGGGATTAAGGAGCTTCGTATGGACTGGAAAGTCGATATCTATATCAAAACAGATACCAAGTATCTGGGAAAGAAGAAAAGAGGGATCGGCTACGTGATCGGAACCATGATCGGAAAAGAACTGAAAACTATTGAGTTCTTCGGGAGCGTGGAAGAGACTTTGCCGGGCACGTATCTAACAACGATCAATGCTGCGCTTCGGAGGATGACGAAACCGGCAGACATCGTGATCCACGCAGAGAGCCCATTTGTCGCCAATATGTTTACATCGTATATGGCGCAGTGGGCCGCCGGGGGATGGGAAAGCCCCACAAGGAACAAAAAGGAGTGGCAGGAGCTGTACGCACACAGCCTGCGCCACCACATCACCATAGACACCGAGCCTCATGTCTACAGCCCCTATATGCTGATGCACATGAAAGCCCAGTAAATACTGAACATGGAGGGATTTTAGATGTTTGAAAAATTTGGAGAATTTGACTCCTATCAGGAGATCAACCGGGCGGCAGCAGCCCAGAAAGCGGAAGGAGACGAAGAAGCTCTGATCGCCCTGGCCATAGAAAACGGCATCGACAGAGAAGATGCCGAAGACTACATGGACGGCTGTATGGAGGAACTGACAACCGCCACCCTGGCTGCGGTGGGTAAACTGAAGATAGAAAAAGAAGATCTGAAGCTGGAAGGATTTTTGGTGGATATCGCAGATGAGCTGTCCGCATGGGCCCTGGACAACGAGAATCTGGCGATCGCGGTCAGAAGAAAAGGCATGGCTCTGGCCGGATACATAGCAAGGATCATTGACGGAGGATTCGACCAGAAGATCAGAGTGGATAAACGGATTGTAGATCTCACACAGAGAGCAAAGAAGATCATGAACAACAATCCTCTTCTGGGAGGGTCGCCGACGGTAAGGCAGAGAAAGGAAATAGCCTATAAGTACTATCTGGGAATAGGAGTGAGGAAATGATCGCGTTCAAGGGGTTCAGTAAAGACCTGAAAAGCGTCCACGGAAACGGAAAAGCCGAAGATTGCTGTTTCGTCCCGGGAGAAACAAAGACTGCACAGAGATCAAAAACACAGAGAGAAGGATACCACTGCACGGAGAATGTGTTCGACTGCCTGCGTTGGCATCCGCTTGGCGGCAGCAGCAGGATCTGGAAAGTGGAAGCTTCTGGAGATATCGACGAGGGACAGGACTGCCAGATATCCTGCACGCAGATCACTCTGGTCAAAGAGCTGACGATCTTAGAGATCGCGCTGGAAGGCATGAAGTTTATGATCAAACACCACAGAAGAGAGGGGTGGCAGCAGGACGGGCGTCTCTTGTCTGTAAAAGAAGATCGGGCTGAGGCTGAAGCCGGAGGGATCGCCATAGCCAGAGGAAAGGATCCCAGAGTCAAAGGACAGAAAGACAGCATCCTGGGCATCATCATAGAGGACGAAGGCGAGATCCGGGATGCAGGGATCATGAAGGTCAAAAAGGAACATGAAGGAAAATGGATGCGCCTGAGGGATCACGAATGGGAGGAAGCAGATGAGATATAAGCTCGTAGAAAACACACCAGTACCGGAACCGTCAAAAGGGGAATGGTGGACAGAACCGCAGCTGGCGAAAGACATCCTGATACTGAATATATTTAAAGACGGACAGCTGTATGCAAGGCACGCAATAAATACAGAGACAAAGGAATATGCCACGTTAAAAGAAAAAACATGGCGGACAACACAGATCACAGATGCCCTGGGGCTGGATGTCTATTGGTACGTGTCAGACGACCGGAAACGGCTGAGACTATCGAAAGAAGGGCGAAAGATGGTCACGAGCACCCTCGGAATAACAACAAGCAGCGAAAACATCATGGAAAACATAAAGCATCTGGAATGGGGATACTCAAGAGACAAATACATGACTAAAGAAGAACGCAGGATGGCCAGGGTAGACGCGCTGATGGACACCGTTCCGGATCTTCCGGAAGATCTCATGGAATTCATTGATCAAAGACTCGCCGGCGGGAAAAACTGGTGCCTGAAGCAGAGAAAAGACACATGGTACTGCACAAACTGCGGGAAAGAAATAA
>CALZOU010000020.1 GCA_945827805.1 uncultured Lachnospiraceae bacterium | reverse complement strand
AGATCTAGTACGGTCTCGTGGGCTCGGAGATGTGTATAAGAGACAGATCCATGATGCTGATACCACCGCCTGCACCCTGTGACGTCAAAATCGGAATACCGGCTTTGCATAAATCTTCAATATCTCTGTTTATGGTTCTTCTGGAAACCTCAAACTTTTTTGCCAATTCCGGAGCAGTTATTTTCTCTTCCTGTAAAAGAATAGAGAGAATACCGATAAGTCTGTCTATTTTCATATCATTTTCACTTCCTGATTCATTATAGCATCTGTAATACGACAACTGTGTGTCATGTTCATTTTATATTATACATCTTGGGGACGCTACATTTATCTTGATGCCTTCACATCCTGTTTTGGTGATATCATAAAGAATTTCTGCGTCTTTCAGAAACACCACAGAAAGTCAACCGAGAAAATGTATTTCTATGCAGAATCTCCGAATAGTTTCTGTGATATTTGTTATTTTTCTCAGCAATCTGAGAAAATCATGGATCGCATCACATACTTTTCAATCTTGACGATATAAACAGACAGCGCAAAAAGCGTTTTTACCTTCTGCGCTGTCTGTTCATTTTATTCTTCCACACTTCCCGTACTGCTTTCTTCCATCCGGTTGGCCCGCCAGACTTTCACTGCCACGAACGCAAAAGACAGCGCCATGATCCAGATAACTCCCTCAATGAGCCATGTGGAAATACCCAGACCGTTTAAGATCACCGCAACGGCATCCAGAAGTAAATGCAGCAAAATCGCCAATACATACCAAAACTTCTTACCCGCCCGGGTAACCGCAATCCACACAAGCACAGAAAGAGATATCTGCGCAATGATCGCCGCCAATCGCTCTACAGGACTTAAAAGAAACATATACGGCGGCGTATTTACCAGAGATTCAAAGGCCTGCTGCAGCACTTCTTTTGAAGATGCATCCAGCGGGGCCAGCAGAGATTCTGTCTGACCTGTGTTGATCATCACAGAATACAGCAGCTGATTGACCATACCGATCACCAGGATAAAGGTCATCTCTATACCACCGTGGCCAATGCCGTACATAATGGCATTGTGGTCATTTTGCTGTTCTTTTTTCAGAAGAAATTTCATGGTCACAAAACGCCCTGTCTCCTCGAACAATCCTGCCATCAGACCTCCATACAGCGCCATGGCCCAGAAATTGTTCTGGATCGCACTGCCAATGGGCGATCCCAGAACTACGGCATGAACGATCTGCTCCAGCACAAGGGCAAATAAAAACATGGTGACACAGCCGAGGAAAAATGGTTTAACCCTCAGCTGATATTTTCGTTTTACAACAAGCATCAGGACTATCGGAAACAAAAGTCCCAGTGCCATATTAAATACAATGATCGCTATGGATACATTAGATACATGCATAATTTTCCCTCCCGTATGTACTGTTATTTAGCAGCGTGCTCACCTCCGGCGCCAATGATGGTGCTTACTGCGATTATACGATTCGGACCGGATTATTTCAATATATCCTGCCATAGCTGTGAAATTCTTAATATTTTTAGCCAGAACAATGCATTAACTCATCAAGTCTGAGTTTTATATCTCTCCCATTGAAAAGCCCGCACAGGCAAAGTTCCTGTACGGGCCAAATGAACAGACTATAGAATCTTTCTTATTCTGTTTTCAGAAATCAATAATTTTCCTCATGAATCTCAAAGTAGCTCTGAGGATGTGCGCAGGTCGGGCAGATCTCCGGCGCTTTGGTGCCAACTACGATATGTCCACAGTTGCGGCATTCCCAAACCTTTACTTCGCTCTTTTCGAACACTGCAGCTGTCTCTACATTTTTCAGCAGTGCACGATAACGCTCTTCATGATGTTTCTCGATAGCGCCAACGAGACGGAATTTGGCAGCCAGCTCCGGGAATCCCTCTTCCTCAGCAGTCTTTGCGAAGCCTTCGTACATATCGGTCCACTCGTAGTTTTCACCCTCAGCAGCAGCAAGAAGATTTTCTGCTGTGTTGCCGATGCCGCTGAGCTCTTTGAACCACATCTTGGCATGCTCACGCTCATTTTCAGCTGTCTTAAGAAACAGTGCAGAGATCTGCTCATAGCCTTCTTTTTTAGCTACGGAAGCAAAATAGGTGTATTTGTTTCTTGCTCCGGATTCTCCTTCAAAAGCCGCATGCAGATTTTTCTCTGTCTGGGTTCCTGCGTATTTATTCTTTACTTCTTCTTTGATCACTTCCAGGTTGTCGCCGGTTGCTTTGCAGCGCGGACATACCGGAGTCTCTCCATCCTTTACCTCAAAGATTTCTCCACAGATTTTACATTTGTACTTGCTCATGTTCTTATCCTCCATTTTCTTTTCCAGAACATTTGTTTCAGCCGGTGCCGGATTCGGCTGTCCTACATGACGGATACCGGTATATTCAGCAATATCCCGATCCATGGTTACCAGGTTATCCATGGAAAGGCCATGTACGGAAGTATTACCTGTAACTCTGGCAAAAGTTTTGAGTTCCTCCAGAGAAACATTCAGAAAATTGGCCACCCGCTGGGCAGCTGCGTCCACTTTCAGACGGGCACGAAGCTCGGGATTCTGGGTGGCAATACCCACCGGGCAGTTTCCGCTGCCGCAGATCCGATACTGCTGGCATGCAGCGGCGATCAAGCCTGCGCTGGCGATAGCTACGGCATCCGCACCCATGGCCAGAGCCTTGGCAAAGTCTGCGGACACTCTCAAACCACCGGTGATCACCAGAGAAATATCCGAATGCACGGAATCCAGGTACTTTCTGGCTCTGCTCAGTGCAT
Organism: uncultured Lachnospiraceae bacterium; assembly: GCA_945827805.1. GTDB lineage: Bacteria > Bacillota > Clostridia > Lachnospirales > Lachnospiraceae > UBA11957. Next base: position 21,731 of record CALZOU010000020.1, on the reverse strand, counting down.
AGATCGTAGGCACGGAAGTTGCCTCTCTGAGCATCAGCGGACTGGAGCCTGTCGCACCGCCGCGTCCATCGATGGTAATAAAGTCAGGATTGGCAAAAACACAGTGTTCCAGATCCCGCTCAATATTTCCCGCAGCGATCTTGATACCGATAGGACGTCCGTCAGAACGGCGGCGGAGCATATCCACCATCTCCCGCAGGTCCTCTTTGGAATTGATCTCCGGGAATTTGCTGGGGCTCTGCACGTCCTCTCCAGGCTGTTTGCCGCGAAGAGCCGCGATCTCCGGTGTTACCTTTTCTCCCGGCAGATGACCGCCCATACCGGGCTTAGTTCCCTGACCAATCTTGATCTCAATAGCGTCTGAGGAACGAAGATTCTCGTCCGTTACGCTGTATTTGTTGGGGATGTACTCAAATATGTACTTATAAGACGCTTCTTTCTCTTCCGGCAGGATACCGCCCTCACCGCTGCACATAGCTGTCTTTGCCATAGCAGAACCTTTTGCCAGTGCTACTTTGATTTCTTTTGACAGAGCACCAAAGGACATGTGGGAAATATACACCGGGCTGTTCAATACCATGGGCTTTTTGGCATGCTTACCGATTACCGTGGTGGTATCCACCGGATCACCGTCATTTAACGGTGCCGGATTCAGCTGTGCTCCCAGAAGAAGGACATCTTCCCAGTTCGGCATGGGCATTCTTGTTCCCATGGCACCGCCGATGGATTTGCCGGTTACTGCCATCTCATGGATCTCGGCCATGTACCGGGCCTGACTGTCTGTTCTTGCGGTTTCCGGATCATAGGCCAGATCGCCGGTCCAGCACTTTGCCGCAGCTTTTTCCTCGACAGGTTCAACAGGCAACAGATTGGATACCGGCTGCTTGCATACCGGACATGCTGTCAGTTCGGAAATCGGTTTTCCCTGCTTTTCCTCGTCGTAGATAAAGCCGCATACTTTACATTTGTAAATCGCCATCACTACACCTCCAGATCATTTTTTTCCAGCTGTTTTGCGCATTCCGGGCATATTCCCTCAAAAATCCCCCTGTGTCTTGCGATTCGAAATCCGGTTTCCTGCTCTACCTTTTCATCAAACTCCGGATGATAAGGCAAGGGAGCGTCCGACACTTTGCCGCAGTTTGTACAATACAGATGGTAATGGAGATCCTGACGGGAATCATAGCGGTCCGCCGACGCCGCCGGGACTTTGACATTTGTAACTTCACCGTCCTCGGATAACAAACCAAGATTTCGGTAAACTGTACCGCGGCTGATCTTGTCATCTTTGGCTCGCACATCCAGATAGATCTGATCGGCTGTAGGATGATCACATCTTGTCATGACAGTATCCAGAATCAACTGACGCTGTCGCGATTTTCGCTGTTTTTTCATCGAGACCTCCTTTCCTAGTAATAGGACTTTGTATCATTTATTTTATAGGATATCCCACAATATGTCAAGAAAGCATTGTCCTGTCAGTGAAAAATGTGCAATATATTGTTACTGTGAACGAAGTAAACAGTAACAATATATTAACCGGAAACATCGCCGGCAAAGTATTCCCCGAAGTACAATTGCATCGCTTCCGGCGCTATGCTAGAATACAATCATATTTATTGTAAAGGAAAAGAATTGCCATGTATCGCATACTCGTTATCGAAGATGATTTTTCCCTGGCGCAGATAATCAAGCGCCAGATCGAATCTTGGGGACATGATGTGCGGCTGATCACGGATTTTCAGCATGTGATCCCAGCATTTGTGGAATATGATCCCCATATGGTGCTGGTGGATGTGATGCTTCCCTTTTTCAACGGTTACCACTGGTGCAGTGAAATCCGTAAAATTTCCAGTGTACCGGTAGTATTTCTCTCCTCTGCCTCCGATAACATGAATATTGTGATGGCCATGCAGATGGGCGGGGACGACTTTATATCCAAACCTGTAGATCTGTCCGTACTCACCGCAAAGATCCAGGCAACACTGCGAAGGGCCTATGATTTTTCCGGAAAAACAGCCCTTTTGGAACATGCGGGAGCTGTACTGAATCTCAACGACAGTTCACTGAGCTTTCAGGGCCGGCGTATTGAGCTGACCCGCAATGAATTTCGCATCCTGCAGACGCTGATGGAACAAAAAGGAAAGATCGTCAGCCGTGATCAGCTGATGACCCGACTCTGGCAGGATGACTGCTATGTGGAGGAAAACACTCTGACCGTCAATGTTACCCGGCTGCGCAAAAAGCTGGAGGCTGCCGGACTGGAAAACTTTATCACCACAAAAGTAGGAAGCGGGTACATTATCGAATGAATCAGGTTCAAACATTCTATAAGGATATAGAAAAACAACAACACCGGCAGTGCAAACGCCAATGTCTCCTTTTTTTCAAAAAATACCTCCCGCTGATTTTGTTCGTCCTGCTTGGTATCGTCACATTTTTTTGCATATTCAGCCTGTACCAGCTGGAATCAGAAGCCTTTCTCTATGGAACCAGCCTGTATCTTACAGTGCTTATTTGTTATCTGATTTTCTGCTTTTTTCGTGAACGGCTGCGACACTACAGACGTCAGCAACAGCTTTCCTCCATCAATTGCAGCTGGAATGAGCTGGATGCTCCCACTTCACAGGAATCCTGTGATCTGCAGGAAATGATCCGTTCTCTCGGTCAGCGATGCAATGAACTTGCTACTCAGCTGCAGAGCGCAAAGCAGGAAAGCCTGGACTATTACACTACCTGGGTGCATCAGATCAAAACTCCGATTTCTGTCATGCAGATGATTCTACAGTCCGAGGACACCCCGGAACACAGAGAATTGTCTGCTGAGCTTTTCCGCATTGAACAGTATGTGGAAATGGTCCTGACCTATATCCGTCTTGGCAGTGACGATCACGATTTTGTTTTTCGGGAATGTGATCTGGATACACTGATCCGGCAATCCATTCGAAAATATGCCTCTCAGTTTGTCCGCCGCAAGATCCGCCTGATCTACGAACCGGTGCAGCTGACTGTTTTAACCGATGAAAAATGGCTGAGCTTTATTCTGGAACAGCTTCTGTCCAATGCGGTCAAATACACTCTTCAGGGCAGCGTGACCATAACGATTACTCCGGACAAGAAACTGTCTGTTTCTGACACAGGAATAGGTATATCACCGGAGGATCTGCCAAGAATTTTCGAAAAAGGTTTTACCGGCTACAACGGACGCGCAGATAAAAAGTCCACGGGGCTCGGTCTTTATCTGTGCAGACAGACTGCCGACAAGCTGGGCATCGGGATCGTGGCAGATTCTACACCGGGGGAAGGATCCGTTTTTACTCTGGATCTTTCTACCCGTAGACTGGAAGTCGAATAAACTCCGTATATCTCATACAAATATGTTTTACAATGAATCTTTTTCCTGTTCATCTGCCGGTGATACATTATCTCACTTACAGTAAGCACTGCCTTATCTTACAAAAATGTCACACACCCGGGCCAAAATGTCACACGATTCGATGTTGGCATTTTGGCCTGTCTGTTATGCTGAAGACACATCAACAAGGAGGTTACATCAAATGACGATCTTAGAAGTAAAAAGTCTGAAAAAAATATACACTACCCGCTTCGGCGGCAACCAGGTGCAGGCTTTGTCCAATGTGTCTTTTTCGGTAGAGCAGGGGGAATATGTGGCTATCATGGGCGAATCCGGCAGCGGCAAAACAACACTGCTCAACATTCTGGCAGCGCTGGATCAGCCCACCAGCGGCCAGGTGCTTCTGGATGGGCAGTCACTGTCCGGCATCAGCGAAAAAGAGCTGGCGGCCTTCCGACGCAAAAATCTTGGTTTCGTTTTCCAGGAATTCAATCTGCTGGATACCTTTTCCATCCGGGACAATATCCTGCTGCCTCTGGTATTAAGTAACACCAGCGTATCGGAGATGGAAAAACGACTGCAGCCGGTGGTTCAGCAGCTGGGTATCGCCAGTCTTCTGAACAAATACCCCTACGAAATCTCCGGCGGTCAGAAACAGCGCACCGCAGTGGCCCGGGCCATCATCACCAATCCGCGACTGATTCTGGCAGACGAGCCCACCGGTGCTCTGGATTCCCGCTCCACCGACGACCTGCTGCAGGTATTCCAGAATATCAACAGTATGGGACAAACCATCCTCATGGTTACACATTCCACCAAAGCAGCCAGTCATGCCAACCGCGTTCTGTTTATCAAAGACGGTGAGGTATTTCACCAGATCTACCGTGGCGGCTGCACCAATGAGCAGATGTATCAGAAGATTGCGAATACACTGACTATTCTGGCGACGGGCGGTGATAAAAAATGAGTTGTGGATTTTATATAAAAATGGCTTTGACAAATATCCGGAAAAATGCACGGCTGTATCTGCCCCAGATGCTCACGGGAGCCGGACTTACCGCCATGTTCTACATTCTGGTCACCCTGTCCATGGATGAGCGCCTCCATGAAGTGCGGGGCGGCAGCTACCTTCCCACCATCATGCCTCTGGGCACGGTTGTGGTGGCTATACTGTCTGCCATACTGGTTTTGTACACCAACAGTTTCCTGATGAAACAGCGCAAAAGAGAATTCGGACTGTATACAGTCCTTGGACTGGAAAAGCGCCATGTGGGCCGCATCCTCTTCTGGGAATCAGCCCTCTCCTGTCTGGGAGCAATCTTTGGCGGAGTGCTTTTGGGCATCCTGCTCTATAAACTCTGTGCACTTTTGATCTGCCGTATTCTTCGGGTGGACAGTATCCTGGGATTTTATCATGTATCTCTTACTTCTATTATACCCACCCTACTCTTTTTCCTGCTGGTATATCTGGCTGCCTTTATCCTTAACCGTATCCAGATTGCCCGACTAAACCCGGTGGAACTATTACAGAGCACTCACACAGGAGAAAAAGAGCCCAGAATCAAATGGGTGCTGCTTGTTATCGGTCTGCTCTCTCTGGGCGCCGGATATTTTCTTGCTGTTACCACAGAATCCCCTTTACTGGCCATTAACCTGTTTTTCCTGGCAGCTTTGCTGGTCATTCTGGGTACCTACTGCCTCTTTGTCACCGGCAGTATCGCTCTATTGAAATTTCTGAAAAACAGAAAAACCTTTTACTACCATCCGAGGCACATGATTTCTGTCTCCGGCCTTCTCTACCGCATGAAACAGAATGCCATGGGACTGGCATCCATCTCCATTCTGGCCACCATGGTTCTGGTCATGATCTCCACCACGGTGAGCATGTATGCCGGTGTTGAAGAAACACTGATCCGCCAGTACCCTCATGATTTTTATATCAGTGCAGGTTATGAGACAGAAACCGAAGCCCACAAAGAGATACCGCTGGATGATATCAGTAAGATCATGCATCAGGCGGCCGAAGCATCAAATCTGGAAATATCCGGAGAATTTCAGGAGATATACTTTTCCTGCGCATTCAATCGAAAGAATAACAATGTCTTTGGTACCGACCGGACCGAGAATATTTCCGAGATTGTAGAGTGCTTTTTTGTTACAGCCGACGAATATCAGCAGATGACCAGCACAGAGGTTAAACTCAACAAACATCAGATAGCTATTTTTTCTTCAGATACCGGCTCCCATGTTTTTTCCGCCGGTGATACCCTGACCATCGGAGAACAGACCTATACCTGTGCTGAAAAGCTATCCTCTTTTCCTATCAATATGACTGCATACTCTATGGTAAACTGCTACGGCATCGTGGTCAGTGACGAAGATACATTCACAGAAATCCTTAATCTTCAGAAAAAAGATTACGGAAATGCCGCATCAGATACATCGCATCATCTGGTATTGGATTTTGCAGATGAGAAAGCCATGGAAAAGGTCTATGATCAGTTCGTGGATGAATTCAGCAGCGGTATCCGCTCCTATGTAGATGCCCAGCCAGACAGTACGGGAGGCTACGGCACCAGCGTTGACAGCTTATGGGATACCATGGACTACCTTTACGGTATGTATGGCACTCTCCTGTTCCTTGGGCTGATCCTTACTCTTGTGTTCCTGTTCGCCACAGCACTGATCATTTACTATAAGCAGATCTCCGAAGGCTACGAGGATCGGGAGCGTTTCCAGATCATGCAAAAAGTAGGCATGAGCAGTGACGAAGTGCGTGGAACCATCCGCAGCCAGATCCTGCTGGTATTTTTCCTGCCTCTTCTGGTTGCCGCTCTTCACATGGCTGTCGCTTTCCCGATGCTGACGAAACTGCTGAAGATTCTGTTTCTGTCAGATCAGATGCTCTTTTTCTGGTGCACTGTGGCTTCTCTTGGGGTATTTGCTGTGATCTATGTGGTGATCTACAGTATGACGGCGAGAGTGTATTACCGGATCGTGGAGTAGGAAGATAGCTAGTCTGTCATAGTTGCATAGCATAATTCAGGGACGCAGGGCTAATTTAAGGGAGCCTCATACAATTAACTGTTTCATCAGTTAATTGCAGGAGGCTCCCTCTTTTTAATCGAAACGATTCTTTTGTTTTTACAACAAGCTTCTTAGCATGTGCAGGTCAAAAACGCTGGCACAGCGAACTACACTGAGGCTTTTTACCTTCACACCCAATTCTCTTCACACCTGTATCAGACGTTAATCTCAGCCTTCAATCCCAGCAGATCTTTATTTTCATCCAGTACCGGCTGAACAACGTTCTTTAAGAAAGCTTCCACCTGCTCCTTGGCGCGTCCGGTGTATTTTGACGGATCCATGGTCTTCTGCAGGTCTTCGAGAGTCAGGTTGAAGGACGGATCTGCGGCGATCAGCTCCAGCAGATTGTTCTCTTTGCCTTCTACTTTGACATTTCGTCCGGCTTCCATGGAAAGGGTACGGATCTTCTCATGCAGCTCCTGTCTGTCGCCGCCGGCTTTTACCGCATCCATCATAATGTTCTCTGTTGCCATGAAGGGCAGCTCGCTCATCAGGCGTTTCTCGATAACCTTCGGGTATACCACCAGACCGTCTACTACATTCAGATACAGATCCAGGATACCGTCGATGGCCAGGAATGCTTCCGGAATGCTCAGACGCTTGTTTGCAGAGTCATCCAGAGTTCTCTCAAACCACTGGGTAGCAGAGGTAATGGCCGGATTCAGAGCGTCCACCATCACATAGCGGGACAGGGAAGCAATACGCTCACTGCGCATCGGATTTCTCTTGTAAGCCATGGCGGAAGAACCGATCTGGGTCTTTTCAAAGGGCTCCTCGATCTCTTTCAGATGCTGCAAGAGACGGATATCGTTGGAGAATTTATGAGCACTGGCAGCAATACCGGCCAGAACATTGATCACACGGGTATCTACCTTACGGGAATAGGTCTGTCCGGATACGGGATAGCAGGCCTTGAATCCCATCTTCTCAGCGATCATGGGATCGATCTTGTCGATGGTTTCCTGATCTCCGTCGAACAGCTCCAGAAAGCTTGCCTGGGTTCCTGTGGTACCCTTACTTCCCAGAAGCTTCATGCCGTCGATCACGTAGCAGATATCCTCATAATCCAGCATCAGTTCCTGCAGCCACAGGGATGCTCTCTTACCTACTGTTGTAGGCTGAGCAGGCTGGAAATGAGTAAAGGCCAGTGTGGGCAGAGCCTTGTATTCGTCCGCGAATTTAGCCAGCTCGGCGATGACATTCACCAGTTTTTTCTTTACCAGCTTCAGGGCTTCCGTCATCACGATAATATCTGTATTATCGCCAACGTAGCAGGATGTGGCGCCCAGATGAATGATAGGTTTTGCCTTCGGACACTGTACACCAAAAGCATATACATGAGACATAACGTCGTGGCGTACCACTTTCTCACGTTCTTTGGCCACATCATAATTGATATCGTCCACGTGAGCTTTCATCTCATCGATCTGCTCCTGGGTAATATCCAGTCCCAGCTCTTTCTCTGTCTCTGCAAGGGCGATCCAGAGTCTTCTCCAGGTACGGAATTTCATATCCGGAGAAAAAATATACTGCATCTCCTTACTGGCATAACGTTCGGATAACGGGCTTACATATTTGTCGCTCATAAAAATCCTCCTAAAAGTTTTTTATTTATCATATTCGCCGCGAATATCTTCTTTCGGCGGCTCAATCGGGTACTTACCGGTAAAGCATCCTGTACAGATGCCCTGATCTCCTGCCAGCGACGGCAGACGGGAAATATCCAGATAATGCAGAGAATCCGCGCCGATCACCTGGCGGATTTCTTCCACTGTACGATTGTAAGCGATCAGCTGTTCTCTCACCGGCACATCTGTACCGAAATAGCAGGGCCATAAAAACGGCGGGGAGCTTACCATCATATGCACTTCTTTGGCTCCGGCATTGCGGAGCATGGTCACAATACGGTCACTGGTGGTACCGCGGACAATGGAATCATCGATCATAATGATACGCTTTCCTTCCACTGCCTCCTTAAGCACATTCAGCTTGACCTGCACACTGGACTCACGGCTGCTCTGCTTCGGCTTAATAAAGGTACGACCCACATAACTGTTCTTCACGAAAGCCACACCATAAGGAATACCGGACTGCAGCGCATACCCCATGGCAGCGGCATTGCCGGATTCCGGCACACCCACAACCAGATCAGCCTCTACCGGAGAATCCATTGCGAGATATTTTCCCGCAAGAATACGGGAATCATATACACTCATACCGTCGATATGGCTGTCCATACGGGCAAAATAAATATATTCAAATACGCAGCGGGCCTGCTGTCTGGCCGGAATACACATGGATTTGTCGGATTTGATGCCGCCCTCCTTGGTAATGATCACCACTTCACCGGGTTCAACATCACGGACAAAAGTGGCACCGACCGTATCCAGCGCACAACTCTCGGATGCCAGGATATAGGCATTGTCACGCTTTCCGATACACAGCGGACGGAAACCGTAAGGATCTCTCACACCCATCAGCTTTCTCGGGGATGAAACCACCAGAGAATAAGCTCCTTTGAGCTTTCTGGCTGCATTGATCACCGCTTCTTCTGCTGTTTTGGCATTAACACGTTCTCTGGCAATATGGTAGGCAATAACCTCTGTATCAATAGTCGTTTGGAAAATAGCACCGCCGATTTCCAGCTCATGACGAAGCTCCGGAGTATTGACCAGATTTCCGTTGTGCGCCAGCGCCAGCGTACCTTTGACATAATTGAGTACCAGCGGCTGCGCATTTTCACGGGTGGAAGCACCGGCTGTAGAATAACGCACATGACCCACACCGATATTTCCGTTTAATTTCTCCAGATTTTCCGGAGTGAATACTTCATTGACAAGCCCCATGCCTTTGTGGGACTTTACCACATTGGGTCCGTCAGTATCACTGACTGCGATTCCGCAGCTTTCCTGACCGCGATGCTGCAGAGCCATCAGGCCGTAGTAGATCGTAGAGGCAACATCGTTGCCATCCAGGTCATACACACCAAAGACACCGCACTCCTCTTTCAGGTTGTCTTCTGTGTTCTGATACGTCAGATATTGTTCGTTTTCTTTCATTTTGCGTCCTTTCCTCCTCAGAGCAGCTACGGGAAAACCGCACCTGCAGTTTTCCTCAGAACAATACATCTATTAGTTTTTCATAATAATACATCATCAATTATAAACTACTCTTATGATTTAACGCAATATGCCAATACACAAAAAAATGAATTAATATCCCGTATTTTTGTGATAACTGTCTGTCATTTCCTTGAGATAATCTTTCATTCCCGTTTCATAGCCTCTGCGGTCTCCGTTTTCCATTCGGCTTTTCAGATCCTGAAAACGGGCTGCACCGGCAGATTCACTGAAGCTCTCCCGGGTTTCCTCAATCTGCGACCAGATCTGCAGCACAGTATCCTGATCCACACCGAGACTCTCTGCGGTCTTCATCATCTGATCCTCTCCATCGGCCAGACATACTGCCGTCAGATAACCAACAAGCACCTTTTTGCTGTGAAGAAGCTCATAAGCAGTTTTAAGACATTCTCTGGCCTCGCTGAGTTCAAACAACCGTGCATAGGCGCATCCCATATTGTAATATATGCTGCCTTTAAACTGACTGCCGGTCTCATCCTCCTCTGAAAGCTTCAGACTGGCTTTATAGATATTCAGCGCATTCCGGAATTTCTCATTTCCGTACAGATAATCAGCTTTCATCTTCATGCGCACACACGCAGGCTGTGCCTCATACTGTTCCAGCTTTGCGTTAAAGATCCGCATTTCTTCATGAGAAAGATAATAGATTTCTTTGAAGATCGGTGCCAGAACCTGACCCACAGATACTTTCTGCTCCAGCAGACCGCGAACCTTCTTTGAAAGTGCCGTCAAACCCAGTTCAATCTGCAGCCATTCGCAAAGCTTCTCATTCAGGATTGTCTCGTCTACGAGATACAGATTATTGTACAGATAAAAACACAGTTCTTCTATAGAATAAATATTGGTGCTGATGTTCTCGATATAAAACGGAGCAGCCGCCGGTTTTGTTCTGCAAAGTATGTAACTCATACGCGTTTACCTCCCGCTTCCGTCAATACTTCCTCCCACACCTTGCCGCTGGATGGATACAGATCGCCAAATCCAAGATCTGTCACCCGAAGCTTCATCGTAGTCCCCGAAGTGAAGCTCACCTCTATACGGACTCTGGATGCCTTTGGCGGCCGTTTGGGCAGTCCTTCCAGCTTCATGGCCATAGTCCGGCGTTCTTTGGAATACATTTCCCCGATCTGCAGCCGGATGGAATCTTCCTCATCCAGAAGCACCTCGCAGCTGGCCTCACTGTCATACCAGTTACCGCCTCCCGCGATGAGCGGATAATATCCCGGCACACCATTGATCATCATTTCCATGCCCACATTATAGCGGACCACATCACCGCCGATGTAGAGATATGATTTCAGCCGTTTATCTTCAACTTTTTCTCTGGCCGCCTCACAGGCACCTTTGGCATACAGATTGTTGCCAAAATATACCTTTCTCTGCGCTTTGCACAAAAGCACTACGGATTTTTTTGCCCATTCCTGAGAAAAGCCATTTCCCACCAGATAGATTGTGGAATAAATATCCGTTCCCAGCGAACTCTGGATCAGCTCATAAAATGCCAGATCCTTCTGCCTGTCATCCACAGGAAGCGTGATTTTCTTTCCTTCCCGGCAGGACACCAGCGCCGGACGGGTCGTCTGATCCACATCCAGCCGTCTGAAATACACATCATGATTTTCAAAGACAAACAGGCCTACCTTACGTCCTCTTCCATCCAATCTGTGTGAAAATGTCTCATAGTAGAAACTCTCCGCATATTCCTGCAGAAAGGCTCTTCCTTTTTCAAAACCAAGCTTTTCGTAAGCCACCCTCACATTTTCTACCAGCGTTCTGGATATCCGCGGTGTTGTCATCATAAATGATGTGATTTTTCGCAGATATTCCGGCACTCCCAGAAGTGCCAGCGATTCACGGATTAGCACAGCCAGAAGTTCTCCCGGCTGATAAGATTTGCCTGCCACCATGATTTCCTGACTGCTCTGGCACAGTTCATATATACCGCTGACAAAACTCTCGCCCTTCTGCGAGGAAAAGAATTCTGCCTCCGGTCCAAAATGCCATGTTTTTCCGTCTGCGGTACTGATACAGTTCGCAAAGGTGGCATCCTCCATACCTACTTTAACCGGAAGAGATACGGCGGTGTCAGACTGACGGTCATAATAGCAGATCTGAGAGGTATCTGTACCAAAATCAAATCCGATCAGAATATTTCTCGTTTCGTTCATGCCGTGTTCTTCCTCCTAAAGTAATGTAAAAATTTCTTTGCATATATGATCTGTCATCAGATACTCTTTCATATCCTGATCAAGCTGATCAAAATTCTGTACATGCCAGTCGCTCAGCATACGGTTAAGCATCTGATATTTTGTTTTTCCTCTGGTTTCAATCTGATTTCCGGAAATGGTATGTACCGTCAGATCCGTCATCTTATTGTCCCGGATCAGGGTATACTCAAGCACCTCTCCGTAAAACAGCATGAATTCTTTTGCAAATACACCCTGGAACATTTCTTTCATGGGCTCACTTCTAAATTCCCGTTTTTTCTCACCCTCTGCCCGCAGACAGTACCGAATCGTCACAGATTCTCCCGGTTTTCCTTTAGCCTCCACAAAGCTTCGATCATCCAGCTCATAAGCCTGGATCAGCTCTTCCGGCAGATATTTGAAAAATCCAAGCCGGATACCTTTTTCTGTCACGATTTCCAGCTGGCCGCGGATAAATTCTTTGTCCTCATCGCTGATCTGCTGCAAAGGCTCTGTCTTATTCTCTTTCCAGCCATAACCGACTCTCTCCTCTGGAGACTGTAATAACGCAGCATAGTATTTCAGCAGAGCGAGACTGCACACCAGATGTCCATGCTCTCCGGCAGCAACCGTTTTCATCTGTTCAATGATATATTTCTCCGGCAGCTGATCCGCACAGAACAGATCAAAAGCGGAAAATACCAGAAATGCCTCTGATACCTGGGGCCGCGCGTTTTTCTTCATATAGCTTTCCAGGATTTCCGCAGGATGCTTCAGCGGTTTTCTCAGGAACATGGATAAAATCAAAAGTTCCTCATCAATATCTGCTGTATCGATTTCCAGATCGGCCAGACTGTCCCGGATCTGATTCATCTGATCCAATGATCCTATATAATGATCTCTAAGATATACAAGAATCGTATCATTGGCCTTGCCCCGAATAAAAAGCTCATATGCCAGACAGAGAAGTTCTTCATTTTCTCCATCGCCCATACTCTCTATCAGCTGGCTGCACAAAGATACCAGAAGACGATTGTCAATGTATTCATATCCATAACGGCTGATCACATCAAACGCGCCGGCCAGCTTATGACGCTGCAGCATGGCGCGAACGATCAGACCTTTGCATTTTCCGGCAAATTCCTCTCTGGCCATCAACTTCTGTATTGCTTCCGGAAGATCTTTGTCCTCATTTCTTGTATAGTACTGCAGCGCCTTCGTCCGGGCCATCAGACGACACTCATCCACAAACCGGTCGTCCTCTGCAATACGAAGGAAAGACCGTATCGAACCTTCGCTGACCTCCACTGTTTCCAGCACAGGGATAAGCGTATGTACCAGCAGGCCAAAGGATCTGGCATGCATGGCCTGACAGCTGTCCACATATTTTTTCACGGACATAAGTGGTGTGATACGATGCTCCACCGTCACCGCAAACCGATGCTTCATACTGTCCTCAAACAAAATCTGCTCATCCCCGGAATACATCTGAATATATGCCGTCTGATCCTTGACAGGATAACTTTCCTCTTTGGACAGGCAGGGATTTATCACGATCACCTGACGAATGGATCTGTCCTTTACCGACACCTTGCAGGTAAACATGACTTCCGCCAGAAGCTCTGCCATGTCGCGACTCTCTGCCTGTTGGATAAAATGCTGATACAGTATGGCATACCGTTCACTGATCAGCCCCCGTTCAAGGGCACGAACCGTAAACTCGGCCATAGCCGCCTGATATTTTTCATAGGTTGCAGGATCCTGCTCCCGATTCTGCACGATATTGGCATATAATAAGGCTTTCTGCCCTGAGCGCAGACCGTTTTCGTAGGAAAAATACAGCCGCACAGCCAGAGGAAGAAGTCCTTTCTTTGTCAACGGCAAAGTTTCCATATAATATTCATACAGTCGGGTCATGCGGATCTGCGCCTCCACTGCCCTCTCATACCATACAAAATATTCCGTTCTTCCGGGTGTTTCCATCATAATCTGCTTCAGGATCGCATGCAGGATCTCCCTGTCAGGATAAGCCATGTAGCAGCTGCAGAGCAGACGATACAGAGACGGTGACCATTCCTTGGCATGCTGCGCCAGAATGGCTGCCATCTTCGTAAGCTCCGGTGTGAGGAGCCCCCGTCTGGCTGCAAACATCATCGTCCGCATGTACAATCCGTTCATCCCTGTCAGAAGCTGAGGATTCTCCTTTAAGATTTTCAGTACTTCACTGTACATTACAGGACTTCTCGACCCGAATTCCGAAAGCTTCTCATACTCAGACAGCTTTTTTTCCGGTGTAAAGTCCGGCATCTGACTCATCCAGAGCCGAAGAAGGATCGCACTTTTCGGAGCAAACATCCTCAGATCATATAATCTGTCACAGATGGATGAATCAGCTGTATCCAGAAGTCCGGTTTCTTTTAACAGATACAGGCCAAGTCCCTTAAGCTCAGGATCCTCCGTCTTTACCTCTTCATTCTTAATGGGCCAGCAGGAAGAAATCGCTTCCGCTGCAGCTTTCGAAGCCATCTGTACCGCCGTCATGAAGACACATGAAAAATAGTCCTGTTCCCCCGAATGTGCCTGGATGAGCTCCAGAGAATTCTTTTTCCATTCCTCCGCGGTCTGGGCTCCTGTGTCGTAACGTACGAACTGATCCATAAGGGCAGCCCTGTATTTCTTTTGTTTCAGCCGAACATCATCGCTGTGGGCGCCGTTAGATGCCGTCACCTCAAATTCCAGGGTCTCATACACTGTGGAGATCCTGATTTTTCCAAAATTACGTCCCGGGCGAAGGCGGTCTCTGCGCAAGATATATTCCAGTCCGTACAGACTGCCGATAAAATCTTCGGATGTGATGACCTTTTTGTCCACCTGAAGAAAAGCTCCCTGCACTTCCACATCCATCCGGACATAACCCCAGGTGTCTTTTTCAACATAAAGGATATTCTTCTGCGAGCTTCTGAGGCCATCATATACCTTTCGATCCCTGTCAAGGCTGATATGCACCGGTTCCTTGCGCCCACAGGCGATCAGAAACTCTTCCAGATGCTGATAACCGGAAGGCTTTGCACATAGTCCCCGATAGAGAGGCAGCCAACAGCTGTCCTTACCCTTAAGGAAACGAAGGAAATCCGGAGAATTAAACAGACGAAAAGCCTCACGAAAATCCGTCCGGGCCAGCTTTGCGAAGCCTTCCAGATTACGGATCTCCCCGTGACGTGTCTGTACCTCAGGGGTCTGCACCCGAACTCGAACGGATACACAGGCTTCCCCCACAGGACTTAAAATCGTGATCTCACCGGAAAAAGTCTCTTCATCTTTCAATCCACGGGTATCAATAATATAATGAACATGGATCGCATTTCCGGAAAAAGTATCTTTTTCAAGCACGATACGCCGATTAGAGCTGATCAACATTCCCCGGATACGGCTGTTATCCTCCGCAGAAAAAAAGAACTCGCCCTCCAGACTTGAATCTGCCGGAGCCGTCAGTTCCAGTGATGTATCGGACAGGACGAGTTTCGGTGCCTGATATATATATGTATCATTGATCAATTCTTCGATTCTTCTCTTCATGCAAGTTCACCTTTTTCTCTAAACGTAACCCTTTGTCGGCTTCAAAGTTATTCTTGACTAATTCTTTTGAGCCGTTATAATCAAATATAATCAAAAATAATTATACACTAACCACAACTATGTTGCAAGCTATGCACGAACTATAGCAGAATAGAGGACATCATGTTAAAACACAAGGATCATTTTCACGGCAGCGATCTGGAAAAGATCGAGGCTATCTACCATATTAAGAAGGAAGATATCATCAGTTTTTCTGCCAACGTCAATCCCCTGGGGATCAGTCGTAAAATGAAAGATACTCTGGCTGAGCATCTGGATGCCATCACCACTTATCCCGACAGAGAATATACCGAGCTTCGCAAGGCTATCGCCTCCTATGCCGATACCCAGTTTGAAAATGTGATCGTTGGCAACGGCTCCACCGAGCTGATCTCTCTGTTTATCCAGCTGCGCCATCCGAAAAAAGCCATGGTCCTTGGCCCTACATACTCCGAGTATGAAAGAGAGATTTCTCTGGGCGGCGGGACTACTGTATACTATCCGCTGCGTGAAGAGGACGATTTTCAGATCAATGTGGAGGAATTCTGCCGCAGCCTGAACGATACCATCGATCTTCTGGTGCTGTGCAATCCGAACAATCCTACTTCCACAGCCATTTCTACAAAAAATATGCGACGTATTCTGGATACCTGTCTCGTGCATGGTATTTTTGTCATGATTGATGAGACATACGTGGAATTTGTTCCGGATGTCAAAGCTGTTTCTGCTGTGCGTCTGACGAATGACTATAACAATCTTATCATTCTTCGCGGAACCTCGAAATTCTTTGCTTCCCCGGGACTGCGTCTTGGATATGCCATTACCGGAAATATGGATCTGATCCGTCAGGTCAACACCCGAAAGAATCCCTGGACCATCAATACACTGGCTGAGATCGCCGGTCGGCTGATGTTTAGTGATGTGGAATACATTGAAAAGACCCGGAATCTGATCTCCGGTGAAAAGAAGCGGATCCTGAACATTCTGGACCGCTGGGAGAATGTCAAATATTACGATCCCCAGGCTAATTTTATCCTGATCCATCTGCTAAAACCGGGTATTGACGCCAGCTATGTCTTTGACTACTGCATCCGGAAAGGGCTGATGATCCGCAATTGTTCTTCATTCCCGTTTCTGGATAACAGCTACATTCGCTTCTGTATCATGAAACCGGAGCAGAATGCGCAGCTTCTGGGGACACTGTCAGAGATTCTGCGGTAAACTAAGCCACGGGGACAGATTCCTCGACTCACATATCATATGTGAGTCGAGGAACCTGTCCCCGTGGCTCATTCAGCATCAGTCTTCCAGTTTCTCAAACCGATATTTCTGCTTTACATCCGGATATTTTTCTCTGTCCACCTCGCTCATGAACATATCATAGGGCCGTGCGCATATTTTGAAGGGTGCGTACATTCCCTGGTAAATAACCAGTCTCTCCCCTGTTTCCGTGTGTGACGCAAAGGCCAGCACTTTGTACAGATATTCGGAGGTATCCTCAGATACCCACTCCCTCTTAAAATGACGAACGATATCACCGACATGGATATCCCTCTCCACGGCATCTTTAGTTTCTTCAATGACCGGTTCTGTATCCAGCTCTGTATATTCCTCTTTATCCAGAGACACGGGTATCCCTGTTTTTCCTTCAATGTGTACGCCGCCGTACCATGTTCCTGCGATTTCGAAAATATCGCCTACCTCGTACTCCTGGGTAAATTCATCATTTTTCTTAATTATTCTGATTCTTGCCATACTCTCTTAATGCTTCTCCTGATTTTTATCATAAATGATCCGAAGCCCCTTCAAAAGCAGATCATCATCCAGAATCACCTTCTGCTTACAAAACGGCACGATCACCTTTGCCAGACCTCCTGTGGCTACCACTGTACACTTTTTACCCAGTTCATCCTGAATGCGCTCGATCATACCATCCAGACATGCCGCATTACCATTGATCACTCCGCTCTGCATACAGTCGATGGTATTGGTACCGATCACCTTCTTCGGTGCATCCAGGCTGATGCCATGCAGCTGAGACGCATTGGCTGTCAGGGATTCCAGAGAAACTTTGACGCCCGGCATAATGACACCGCCGATATAATTCTTCTTCTCATCAATTACGGACATGGTAGAAGCCGTTCCCATATCAATTACAATAGCCGGAAGTGCATATTCCTCCACCACAGCCACTGCATCCACGATCTGATCACTGCCCACAGAAGCCGGATTATCCATCTTGATATTCAGACCGTTCTTTACTCCCGGTCCCACCAGAAGTGCCTTGCGCTTAATGATTTTCTCCACTGCCTGACGAATGACAGATGTCACCTGCGGTACAACACAGGATATGATACCGCCCTTTAATTCCGCCGGATCAATATGATACAGCTCCAGAATGATTTTCAGATCAATAGCATACTCTGCCTCTGTCTTTGTCTTTACTGTGGACAGCCGCTCGATAAACACCTTTTTCCGGTTGTGGTCGATCGCTCCTACCACAATATTTGTATTTCCCACATCTATAGCCAGAATCATTTCTCTCTCCTCCTCATGATTTCATCCAGAATCTGTGCCGCAGTCTCATCTTTTGACAGCAGTCCCAGTTCTTTTGTCATATCCTCGGCCACCAGCGTTACTACATTCGTATTGCCCGCAAATCCTGCTCCGGCAACCTTTACATTATTCGCCACGATCATATCCACATGCTTGGATTTCAGCTTTTTGCCCGCATTCTCCAGCATGTCCTTTGTCTCCATGCAGAATCCGCAGAGGAACTGTCCCTCTCTCTTATGTTCACCCAGATATTTTAGGATGTCATCCGTGCGTTCCAGAGCGATGGACATCTCACCCTCACTTTTCTTGATCTTATCCGAAGCCACCTTCGCCGGGCGGTAATCCGCCACAGCCGCTGCTTTGATAATAATATCCTGCTCATCGGCCCTCTCTGTCACCGCCTCAAACATATCCCTGGCACTGACTATCGGTACCACATTTACACCATAGGGTGCAGCAAGAGCCGTCTGCCCAGACACAAGCGTCACCTGCGCTCCTCTTCGCATGGCATTCACTGCCAGCGCATATCCCATTTTACCCGAAGAATGATTGGTAATATAGCGCACGGGATCAATGCTCTCCTGCGTAGGCCCCGCCGTCACCAGCACATGAAGCCCATCCATATCCTTTTCAAAAGCTGCTTCCTTAAGAACAGTCTGCAAAAGCAGCTCCGGCTCCGGCATTTTTCCGGCTCCTGTATCGCCGCAGGCCAGATATCCACTGGCCGGTTCAATGATCGTATACCCATGACGGCGCAGTTTTTCCATATTTTCCTGCACAATGCTGTTGGTGTACATCCGGGTATTCATGGCCGGACTCAGAAGGATCGGACAACGGCAGGCCAGAATCGTGGTAGTCAGCATATCATCCGCAATGCCTCCCGCCAGCTTCCCGATACAGTTGGCACTGGCCGGCGCGATAATGGCCAGATCCGCCCTTTTTCCCAGTGACACATGTCCCACATGAAATTCAAAATTCCGGTCAAAGGTATCGCAGATGCATTTATTTCCCGTCAGCGTCTCAAAAGTGACAGGATTGATAAACTGACATGCATTCTGTGTCATCAGTACATGCACATCCGCATGCTGCTTCACCAGCAGGCTGGCTAAAGATGCCGCCTTGTACGCGGCAATGCTCCCCGTCACTCCCAGGATGATTGTCTTTCCCGTTAACATTTTTCTCTCCTTTTATCCCCAATTTTCCATATGATCAATACGTTTGAGCAGTCGATCACGATTCTCCTCAAACATAAAGCTCTGATTATACTGCTGATACCGCTCGCAGTCGTATTCCGTCAGATATGCCACGGCATAACTGCTGTTGTTTAACTCCGTCATAAACACAGCCATTTCCTGACTTTCGCCGAATACAGACTCCATAAAATCAAAGGCATGCTCCAGCGCTTCTCCCGCTGCATCCTGCATTGTCATAAGTTCCTCATTTTCTGCGGCAAACCACTGACGGATATCCGCAAAGCATTCTTCTGTAGAACCGCTGTTCTTCTGTCTGAGCCGGGCAACGTAAGATTCCAGTACGACACTGACGCTTCGGCAGGCTTTTTCCTCCCGGCCGGACAGTACTCCATTCTCCCGCTTCATCTGCCAGCCACTGCGGTAACTTTCCGTCAAAAGAGCCAGTGCTCCCACACCGTCTGTTTCCGGCTGAGCCTGATAGCCCTTCAAAAGCCGCATCAGGATCTCCAGTTTCTTTTCCTTATCATACACCTTAAGGAACCTGTCGTTCAATCCTGCCAGCAAAAGGCCGATCACACTGAGCCGCTCGTCAAAGGAGGCATGGGCTGTCTTTTTCTCCAGGATCGGATCAATGGTACCGCCAAGCACTGCTTCGATCTGGTAATCCGTCTGATATTTGTAATACAGTTCCAGATAATTGGCAAAATCCCGGGCCGTCTGCTCATGCTGCACATACTGCACCGCCACCTCATAATCCAGAGTTTTGCCCAGCTTCTCATATACCGTAAGCAGCCGGGAAATATCCTCCCAGCCACGGGGTGTGGCAAAGCTTTTGCCGTCCACCGTAGTCTCCATCCGGTAAAAATTCTGGGGCCGGACATTTAGGTAACTTATAATGGCCGGATGAATGTTCACCTTGTAAGCATATTCCTTCCAGGCAGCAAAATCCGGTTCCACCTCGATCTTTTTCACACGGTCCAGAGTTACTATATCAAATTCCCGCACGGATTTATTGTATTCCGGCGGATTTCCCGCTGCCACGATGATCCAGCCTTCCGGAATCTTATGATTTCCGAAGGATTTACACTGCAAAAACTGCAGCATGGCCGGAGCCAGTGTCTCCGAAACGCAGTTGATCTCGTCCAGAAACAGAATACCCTCTTTCCATCCTGTCTTCTCCATCTTTTCGTAAACAGAAGCCACGATCTCACTCATGGTATATTCCGTCACCGACATTTTTTTGCCGGCAAATTCTTTTTCCTTAATATATGGCAGACCGATAGCACTCTGGCGGGTATGATGGGTGATGGTATAGGCCACCAGACCGATACCGCATTCCTCCGCTACCTGCTCCATGATCTGGGTCTTTCCGATACCAGGCGCTCCGATCAGCAGGATCGGGCGCTGCCTTACCGTGGGGATCTCATATTCCCCGTACTCATTTTTAAGCAGATACGCCTCTATACTGTCCCTGATTTCCTGTTTTGCCCGTTTAATGTTCATCTTTATTCCCCTGTAATTCTTCCAGATCTTCCCGCGTCAGCACCAGGCGGATCGCCCAGGGCGGCACATCAAGATCCCGGTAATGTTCATCCCAGAAAACAAAAGCTGTATCATACAATGGCTTTTTCATGGGAAATATCCCATAGCCGTCCGTAAAATAGATCAGCCCTCTGAGATGATAAAAAGCCTGTCTGGCCAGCAGTTCATTGACATAGCCGAAAGCCGGACGAAAATCTGTCCCACCGGAACCCACGATCGTAAAATCACGCATATACGCGTCCATCTCTTCCCGGGAGGTGATCACCTTATCCTCCTGCACCCGCTCATCACACTGAATAATATGCAGATTGATCTTCCGGAAAAAACTTTCCTCCTGAGACAGAATATCATAGGTTTCCTCAAGAAACCGCTGTACCAGCTCCCCCTTACAGGACATGGAAGTATCGATCACGATCACAAAATCCTCGATTTTCCGCACCTCCCGGGTCTCGTTTGGCTCGATCAGCGGCATATTTCCGTACAATTGCATACCGTAGGTATAAAAAATCGTATCAAAGCTGTCCGGATCCACCTGTACCTCTTCCTTCAAAACAGCAAACCGTTTCAAAAAAGAGCGGTAATCGTAGCGCCTGCGATTTCTCACCCGCACAGCCTCTCTCAGGCTTTCGCTGTGATCATCCGCTTCCCTGCCAAAGGTTTCCATCTCCGTCTGCATACGATTCCGGATATCCTCCCAGCGCTGCTGCCTTGTCTGCTGAGCTCTGGGCTCCTGCTCCTGATACCAGAACTGATGGTCATCCACCAGAAACGCAGCCATAAGCTGCTGCCACGTCCGTTCTGTCAGTGTTGTCTCCTGCAGATAACGGTAGACACGCTCTGCTGTAAACACAGAAAACTCCTGTTTGAGCCGGTAATACCAGTTTTTCTTCTCGGCATTCGGAGGAATCCTCAGGCACCGAAGCGGCATTTCGTCAAGAATCTGTTCCACCACAACATCACAGGCGATATCCCACAGCCGTTCATCCTTTCCCGCCGCCTTATCCAGATGTCCCAGAAGGCAGTGCAGGATTACATGCAATAGCCCTCGGTTTACAGC
>CALZOU010000019.1 GCA_945827805.1 uncultured Lachnospiraceae bacterium | reverse complement strand
AGCCAGTTTTGCTGCTGTCTGATGATCTTCTGCATTTTTTCCATATTCTTTTTTAATGGCATGGTCTTGGGACTTTGCATATAATAATTGACCAGTTTCCAGTTCTTCCATGGATAAGAAAGCCGAAGCATCAGATCCATCTGTTCCTCTGTATCCAATGGCCGGATATTCTGATACCAGTCCATGATCTGATGAAACAGATAATCATTCCAGTCATTCTTCTCCAAAATCTTTCGCATATATCGATACAGATCTGCGCTGGGACGTTCAAAATTCCATTTCTGAAAACCGATCACAACGGTCTGCGTACCCGAAAGGATCACATTGTGGTGGGTATAGTCTCCATGACAGGCCACCGTTTCTCCCTGCAGAACAAACTTTCGTTCATGAAACCCCTGCATTTTCTCCACCGCAGTTTCTCCCTGACGGATAAATTCGCCCATGCAACTGTACAAAAGCTCTTCAAACTCATTTTTCTGCCGCCTTTTTTTCAGATACACCGCAGCTCTTTTCATTTCCCGGTTATGCCGCAGGCATTCTTCATAGAGGGATGGCGGTGCATACTGTTCCTGAAACGGAATCGTCATCACACTATGTATCTTTGCCAGAGTCTGTGCACCTTTACGTATCTCCGCAATGGCATGCGTATCACATTCCCGTCCTCTGTACCAGTTTCTGAGAATATACACTGTCCCCGCTCTGTCCCGGCTGTAAAGCTCTCCGTCAAGATTAGGGATCAGCATATCTGTCAATGCACATCCGGCATCCTCAATTTTCTCCTGCAGCAGTTTTTGCCAGATCAGTTTCTGCACCGAACCGGGATATTCCTGCAGAATGCGCAGTCCGTCTTCTGTCTCACAGATCCAGGCGCCTCTTCCTCTGACCAGATTGTCCGTGTAAATACCATATTTTTCCAGCACTTCCAGTTCATATTGATACAAGGCAATTCCCCCTCAAGTCCATTTTGCGCTGCGTATGACTGTCTGTTCAGTACCTCCACAGATATGATTCGGCCTGTTCTGAACAGCTATGCGTATTAATCTATGAATACGCCGCACAAAATAGAAGTAAGGGGGAATGAATTTCACTATATTTTTCAGATTTTATCTGATATTAATAAGCACGGCCCCAGTAAACCATTTTTTTAGCCGGTTTACCGCAGCATACACACACATCGCCCACAGGCTCGGCATCAAAGGGAATGCAGCGGGATGTGGCAGCGGTATCTTCTTTGATCTTATCCTCACAGGCCTGATCTCCGCACCACATGGCTTTGATAAAGCCCGGTTTTGTCTCTACGATCTCCTTGAATTCCTCATAATCATGAGCAACATACGTATGCGCATCGCGATGAGCACGGGCTCTCTCCAGCATGTCATGCTGCATGGTATCCAGAAGCTTCTTTACTTCTTCGGTGAGATTTTCCAGGGCAACCACCATCTTTTCACGATTATCACGGCGAACCAGGACAGCCTGACCATTTGCCAGATCCTTCGGTCCCAGTTCAATACGAACCGGAATACCTCTCATCTCTGCCTCAGAGAATTTCCATCCCGGGCGGTTATCACTGTCATCCAGTTTCACCTTCAATCCGGCATTTTTCAGTTCAGTGTACATCTCCTGACATTTATCCAGAACACCCTCTTTATGCTGCTGTACCGGAATAATGCACACCTGTGTGGGAGCGATCCTCGGCGGCAGCACCAGACCACTGTTATCTCCGTGTACCATGATGATGGCACCGATCATACGGGTGGTAAAGCCCCAGGAAGTTTCATATACCGGTTTGAGCTGGTTGTCTTTATCCGTATACTGTACCCCAAAGGCTGTGGCAAAACCGGAGCCAAAGTTGTGACTGGTACCGGACTGCAGTGCTTTTCCGTCATGCATCAGGGATTCGATGGTATAGGTTGCTTCCGCACCCGCGAATTTCTCCTTGTCAGTCTTTTTACCGCGAACTACCGGAATAGCCAGCACTTCCTCACAGAAATCAGCGTATACATTAAGCATCTGAACCGTTCTCTCCTCAGCCTCCTCAGCTGTAGCATGTACGGTATGCCCCTCCTGCCACAAAAATTCGCGGGAACGAAGGAACGGTCTTGTGGTTTTTTCCCAACGCACTACAGAACACCACTGATTATATACCTTCGGCAGATCCCGGTAAGAATGGACCTCACTGGCAAACAGATCACAGAACAGTGTTTCTGATGTGGGTCTGACGCAAAGACGCTCCTGCAGCTTTTCTTCACCGCCGTGGGTAACCCAGGCTACCTCAGGAGCAAAGCCCTCAATATGATCCTTTTCTTTCTGCAGCAGACTTTCCGGAATAAACATGGGCAGATACACATTCTGTACACCTGTCTCTTTAAAACGGCGGTCCAGCTCAGCCTGGATATTTTCCCAGATGGCGTATCCTGCCGGTTTGATCACCATACATCCTTTTACACTGGTATAGTCGCACAGCTCAGCTTTAAGAACAACGTCCGTATACCATTGTGCGAAATCTTCCTCCATGGAAGTAATTGCTTCTACTAATTTTTTTTCTGCCATAATATCTCCCTCTGATGTTTAGTTTATATTTTTTCTGTTCAAGGCCTTCACAGATACGATTCGGCATGTTCTGAACAGTTACAGATTAATTTCTATCGTCCGATCCGAACGTTTATATTGATAATAACGTACTCCTGCCGCATCCATCATTCGCTTAGAGGCAATGGTGCTGTCCGTGTCCGCATATTTATCACTGTCATAGACCACTGTGGTTATTCCCGCCTGAATAATGGCTTTGGCACATTCATTACAGGGAAACAAAGTGACATAGATTTTTGCGCCCTCCAGACTTCCTCCTCTGTAGTTAAGGATCGCGTTCAGCTCACTGTGGGTGGTGTAGAAATATTTATTGTCCAGCGGCGCTCCTTCCCTGTTCCAGGGAAACTCATCGTCAGAACATCCCTTTGGAAAACCGTTATACCCCATAGACAATATTTTATTATCCGCACTGACAATGCAGGCCCCGACCTGTGTATTAGGATCCTTAGAACGCATGCCGGACAGCATGGCCACTCCCATAAAATACTCATCCCAGGTCAGGTAGTCAGTTCTCTTTCCTGTCATCCGCAGCTACCTCCTCACTTCACTTTTTCTTTTTGCATATCTGCAGCCCTTTTATGAATGGACTGTTCATTGAGACAGATCACCAGTTCATCCAAAAGCTTATCCATCGAACAGATCCACTCTTCATAAGATTCCACCGGCTCACCGTACAGTGGCAGAATGTCACCGGTATAATGAATATATTCAGCCAGAGTATATACATTTCTGGCATTTTCAAACTGTTCCCAGATTTTCTGTTTCTGCCGCTCCTCCATGGTCAGCAGCAGCACATCGTCTCCGATGTCCTTCTGTTCAAGCTGCTGCGCCTGACAGTTTTCCGCATCGTAGCCATGTTTTTTTAAAACTGCGTAAGCCTTGGCATCCAGCGGCTCAGGAAACAGTACCACCAGGCCTCTGGCTTCAATTGTGACAGGTGTCAGAAGGAACTTGTTTTTCATAATAATCCTGCACATGGCAGATCGACAGGTTCCGTCTCCATCCACAAAGATCAGTTTGCTGTACGGCATATGTTTTTCTCCTTATACCTGTATCACCTGGTGTCCGGCCGCTTTTAACAGACGGTTCATGATTGCCTGTCCCATAACCGGAGTGCAAAACGACTCCGAATAGATCTTCTTCACCGCCAGATCATCAAATCTTCGCAGCACATCGTACAGATGACGGGCGATACTTTCCTCATCTGCTCTGCTGCCAATACTAAGTACCTGTTCAGCCTGATATAAACACACAGTCTCATCTGCAGCGATCACACCACAGGATTCGCCCTTCTCCCGGAGAAAAGCTGCCTGCGCATTAATATATGTCGTTACCGCTTCCGGTTCACCCTCAACGATCACCAGATCGGCCTTTGGCGCATAATGTTTATATTTCATTCCCGGGGCTTTGGGATGGATGCCCGAGCTTTCTTCGATCAGTCCTCTGTCCATCCTCACCTCGCCGATCACCGAGGCAAGCATTTCCTGTGTGATATATCCGGGGCGAAGGATCGTTGGAATATCTTCCGTAAAATCAACGATCGTGGATTCCAGGCCTATTCCTACTTCTCCTCCGTCAATGATCATTTCGATTCTGCCGTTCAGATCATCTACTACATGATCCGCTTTCGTGGGGCTCGGCCGTCCGGAAGTATTGGCACTGGGAGCGGCAATATATCCCGTACTGCAGCGTATCAGCGCACGCGCCACCTCATGAGAAGGCATACGCACCGCCACACTCTCCAGACCACCTGTAGTCTGAAGGGGCACCTTATCATTTTTTTCAAAAATCATAGTCAGCGGGCCGGGCCAGAAAGCCTCCGCCAAAAGCCTCGCCTTCTCAGGCACATCCCTGACGATTCCATACAGTGCATCCATATCCGCAATATGTACGATCAGCGGATTATCAGAAGGTCTCCCTTTCGCGGCATAAATCTTCTCCGAAGCCAAAGGATTAAGCGCATCCCCGCCAAGACCATACACCGTCTCCGTAGGGAAAGCCACGAGACCCCCCGCCCGCAGAATCTTTGAAGCCGTCCGAAGCCATTCACTGTCCTCATCCAAACCGACTGCCTTTTCAATAATCGTCTGCATAATCATTTCCTCTGAATTTTGCCATACTTTTATTATTATACCATCAAGAAACCCAAAAGAAAACCCCTCAATCACTCCATCATCCACCATTTCCACCCAAAACGTAAATGGGGGCTACCGTATTTCGCAATACGGCAGCCCCCGCCAAATTCTCACTTTTCTTAGCTTTCTTTGATCTCCAGAATGTCCATCGGACAGGCCTTAGCACAGATACCGCAGGCAATACATTTGCTTGTTGTTGTCTCTGTGGGTACCATAACCTGCATCGGACATACCTCAGCACACTTGCCGCAGCCTGTACACAGCTTCTTGTTGATCATGTACACACCCTTTGCATTCTGTGTGATAGCGCCAACCTCACATGTACGTGCACATTTTCCACACTGAATACAGGTATTTACCTTAACTGCACCGTTTTTTTCAACGATCTGAATACAGGATTTTCCCGGATCATCTACTTTGTAGAATGCCTGTGAGCAGGCGTTAACGCAGGAAAGACATGCCATACAGGCATCTTTGTTCTTAACCACCAGTTTCTTCATTTGTTCACCCTCCGCTTAGCGTATATTCGTATATTTATTCACAGAAGTCTCTGTACTATCTATTATATGCGCTATCCTGTCAGTTAGACAACTATAACAATTATTAGTTTTGCAATCCATGGGTAAAAAGATGGTGTTTCAATGCCATTGTCCTGTCCGCCTTATACCATCTCTCATAATAAGGGTACTTAAATCCTCTGGCATTATTCTGCAGCTGTACATCCACATCATAATAATATATCTCTTCTCCGAGACGTACCCAGTTCCAGTAATGGCCCGATCTCGTGCCGTTGCTGTTAAGATAATATCCGGCACACACACCGGCCTCCACACCGGCATGATTACACAGGATCATAAAAGCATCTGCAGTACGGTTGCACTGTCCTACACGGGCATTGAACCAGAGCTTTGCCGTATTCTGGAAATTTTTACATAACGTATCCGTATAGGCTGCCGGTGCGAGCTTTATGCCGGAGCAGTACGTCTGCTTCACATATGCCGCTTCATTATTCCTCACCAGAATATCAGTTGTATTTTTGTAGGCCTGAATCTGATCGGTCAAGGTCTCAAGATCATAATGTTTAGGATAATTCGCATAAGAATCATGCACATGACTAAATGCATTGCTCACCCAGTAATAAATGGTGCGTACCTTTTCTTCCGCACTCATGGACTCCTCTACACCGGCTTCCTTAAGCATCATTTCTGCCATATAGTCAAGTTCGGCATCTCCGGTCAGCCTGCTCACCCCTGCAGGAGCTTTGTCCGTATAGGAAACTGTTTCCAAAGTCACAGTCTGTTTGACTGTTCTGGCAATTTTAAATGTACTTTTTCTGGTTACACTTGATGTCTTTTTTCCCTTTTTCCCGCTCAGACATACCTCGAGACGATATGTACCATCCGCAACAATTTTGTTTTTGGCAGCCTTTGCCGTGTTGCCCGCAGACGCCTTACCATTCCATGTGATAGTCTTGCTTCCGCTGTTTTTTAATCCGCTTAACGTCTTCTGATAAACGTATTTACCCTTGCTGTTCAGAACCCGGACTCTAAGCTTGAGATTTTTATAAGAGGAGGTAGTGTATTTCACAGTTCCTGACGCATATGTGCTTCCTTTTGCGGGAGCAGATACCGTCAACCTGGATATTTTCATAGAAGCTGCCTGCGTATCCACCGGATGGAGTGCCAGAAGCGCCACAATCCCTGCGCATAGCAGAAACATCTGCCAGATTCCTTTTCCGTATTTCCTCATATTCCTCTCCTTTTACCAGCATGTAACATTTTCGTTTTATCTTTCTGTGTATTGTAACACATCCTTAATATTTTTCCAATACTCTCTGTTCTGCTTTTCCAGAAATTTCAGGTGATCCTGTCTGGTCTGAACATGTTTCCAGATATTTCTGGATTCCCATACAAATTGCATCCGCCGTACGATCCTGAAATTCTTCTGTCTGCAGCATGGCGGCCTCCTCCGGATTTGACAGGAAACCGCATTCCACTATAACCAGCGGTACCGATGTCTTTTTCAAAAGATAATATGAGCTGTTTTCCTTACATACCCGTGTATTGGATGGATCGAGTATTTCCACCAACTGTTGCTGCATGATCTGCGCAAACTGCTGTCCCTGTTCGGATCCGGTGTAATAAAAAACCTGAGCGCCCCGGACACTGCTGCTTTGAAAGCTGTTTTGATGGATGCTCACAGCACATACCGCCTGGGATGTATTGATTTTTTCACAGCGAAGCTGCATGTCCCGTACCTTCTCTCCATCGTTGCCTGCATCATGGAGCATTTCGTCATTTTCCCGGGTCATTACCACCTCTATCCCCGCTTTTTCGAGCTTACCCTGCACCTTTCTGGCCACAGCCAGGTTAATATCCTTTTCCTTGCAGCCATCCGCCGCCACCTTACCCGGATCAGCGCCCCCGTGACCTGCATCAATCACCACTATTGTTTCTGCAGTCTTTGCATTGGCTGTCATCCGGGCGGTTTTCCCCGACAGTGCATATACGCTGATCAGCAGAAGAACCGCCATCCCTATTTCCACCGTTTGTTTTCGCACAAAAAAGTCCTGTCTGGCTTTTTTTTAATATATGCCACACAGGAACTTTCTTTTCCTTTACTTATTCATTTTACTTATTCATTTCTGAACAATTTTTCCATTTCTTCTTCGGTCAGATCTTCTGCTTCATCCAACGCATCATCATTATCCACAGCATCCAGACAATCCGACTCATCACCCTGTATTTCCATACACTCCAGTTTTCCCATATCCCGGAGAGAATCCGGCATCGTAGATACAATTCTGTGCACTTCTTTATACGAAGACATGAATCTTTTCTGCGCCTGGTTGATCAGTTCCACGATCTCGTTCATCTCATCCTGCACAGCAATATATTTCTTTTTGCCGTCCGCCAGCGTCTCGTTGACTTCCTTCTGTACCTGATCGATCCTTGCTCTGGCCTCACGGTCTGCATCTTCCCGCATTTTTTCAGCCTGTTTTTCTGTCTCTTTCAGCATTTCTTCACATTGTTTCTGCGCCTTACTGATCATTTCATCAGCCTGGATCTGTGCGTTCAGGATAATGCTGCCGATTTTTTCGTAATTATCCACATATTTCTGATATTTTTCTGTTACATCACGTTCCAGTTTTTCCTTCTGGCTTTCTTTCAGTTCCAGACGCTTGGTCAATTCAACGATTTTCTCATCCCTGGCCTTGATTTCTTTTTCAAGGCGGTTTTTTTCTCGAAAAGCAGAATCCTTTATCGTTTCCACCTTTTGAATAACGTCGTCCTTGTCATAACCACCCATCAGCGTTGTCTTAAACATTTCATATTCCCCCATAATTTCCTCCTTATATATGCTGCGCTATCAGTGACCAAACAGATTTATCTTCAAATCCCAGCTTCCAGAATGCTCCTCCGGCCAGCTGATATGTATCGATCAGTTTCAGTTTTTCCGTCAGCGACTGCTCATCCTCCAGCCACATTTTCTGCAGATTTTCTTCTGTATCCAGCTCAGCTACATTCTGTCCTAAAGCTGCATCCCAATATATTTCCATCTGCTTATCCTTTGCATAGGCATTGGCATCCGTCATGCTCAGTGTCTGACATTCCAGGGAACCGTTTTCGTAACTTTCGATCCAAAGTCTGGTATAAAACGGCATGGCACTGATCAGCTTATTTGCCGGTACCTCCTTCAACGTGTCCTGAATTCCCGTCTCCACAAAGGAAAGAGACGCATTGGATCCTGCCGTGTCACTTCCGGAAAAGTGCTCATCGTATCCCATCATGATCACATAATCTGCCACCTGCCCCTGGGCCCTACGATTATAATGGGAAGAAAATGTGGGCACAGGGTCATCTACTGAAAATACCAGACCATTTTTGCGGCAGGCTATGGACAATTCTCTCACCAACTGCGTATAATGGATCGCCTCATCCTCTTTGATGGATTCAAAGTCCAGATTGATACCGTCCATACCGCAATCCTTCGCAGCCGATATCAGCTGGGTGATCATATTCGTTCTCGCTTCCGTATTGGACATAAATGCCTTATCATCGATCTGATTGGTAAAATTATCGATCAGCCCCCATACCTCAAGCCCAGCTCCATGAGCCTGCTGTACATATGCTGCTGATGCAAAAGAAGAAATATTCCCTTTATCATCCGTCACAAAAAACCATGTAGGAGAAATAACATTCAATCCCTGTGCACCTGATATGCGTTCCGCCAGGGTATCATTTCCGCTGGCAGTACTCATCTGATGCCAGCCAAGGCAAATCTTATGATCACGGATCAGCGATGAATATTCCGGTCCGTTCTGTGTAAAGGCAAGCTGAGATGTTTCAGAAAGATCTGCATTTTCCGCGTACCCCACATACCCCTCGGATGTCATGACACGGCTCCATTCTTCTCCGCTTTCCAGGACATAGACTTCGTTGGTTTTTTTCAGAACATCCGCCTTTCTGGAACTCTCTGTCCGCACCCGGATGCCGCCTTCTTTATCGTCCGGACTGACAGCCCGGGCTGTTGACTGGGCCGGATCCGTGAACACTACCACTGTCTTTGTATCTTCGTGTACTCCGTCCAGATACAGATCCATGACCTTTGTCAAATACTCCAGACTGACATAAAAACCATCATCCTTCTGAATCAGCGCCACAGAGTCCGTATCCACATGCTGCCCATCCTGGGTATCATACCCTGCAGTTCCAGGGGTAAAATACCAGATCTCTTCCGGCCGGGCAAGCATTCCCCTGCCGTTTGCCTCATCCACATACAGAGGACTGCCTAAAAGCACTGCAGCCGTCTCCCAGGGCAGATAGTATTCCGTCTGTCCTTCCGGTCGAACAGCATGGATCTCTGCCTGTTCGCCATCAGCCAGCACCAGCACAGCCTCATTATCTGCGATATTCCCGAAATAGTCGGAAACATCCGCATATTTATCTCCGATCAGCTGTTCCAGCGATCCCGTCGAAATTCCGACGATCAAAAGCACGATGGCAGCGCAAAGTGCCAGAACAACAACTGTGAGTTTCTTTTTCATCTTCAATACACCCCTCATATACATAATTCGACAAAAAACATTATAGCAATTTCCACAGCATTCGTCACCTATATTTGTAGTATTTCATAAAAAATTCACCCGGAAGATCCATCGGACCTTCCGGGCAGCAATATTACCTGTCCGACGATATGTGTTGAAAATTAAGACGGCTGATCCTGCCGCTGGCATCGCACTCGTATTCTCTCATATAGGAACCTTCCTCTGCAGTTGTGCATGCAGCAGCAATTTCTTTCGGGCTGGCCTGTCGCGCATTAAGTGTCAGTTCCACGCCTTGCCTGCGATACGCTTTCAATTCATGTTTTATTGTCTTCTTTAATCTCTCTGCCATTTTGTGATATACTTTTATTCCTCCCTGAATACATAGAATAAAAACCCATACAGGTCACAGAAACACTGTGCTATTTTAAATCATATAGTGGGGAAATTGCGGTGAGTACCGCTGAAATGAAGACAGGATATATTGCTAAAAAGACAGTGTTTACTCCTTTCCAGCACATTGCTCTGTAATATAATTATAGACCTGTGTGTTTATAAAAGCAACTATATTTTACTATTTTTTTAGTTATTTCATTTAAAAAAGCAAATTCTAAAAAAACAGTGAAATTCTTTACATCTTCAGAACATATGGTATATAATGAACCATAAACTACAGATATTATACGCAAAAGCACGATCCGTGCTTTTACCGGAATCTCACTGTTTTCCGGTAAGCTGATTACACGGTGAACAATCATAGAAGGATGTGATCATATGAAAATTGAGAGAATCAGCGACACACAGATTCGCTGCACCCTTTCCCGTGAAGATCTGGCTACTCGCAATATCAATTTAAGCGAACTGGCTTATGCTACGGATAAAGCCAAAGAACTGTTTCGGGATATGATCCAGCAGGCAAATGATGAATTCGGTTTTGATGCCGAAAATCTCCCGCTGATGGTAGAAGCCATACCGATCATGCCGGACAGCATAGTACTGATCATTACAAAAGTTGAAGATCCGGAAGAACTGGATACGCGTTTTTCCCGTTTTTCTCCCGGCAGCGATACGGCTTCCTCCCGCGCAGATCTTCTGGCGCAGATGGTCGGAGCAGATGATATTATTGATCTTTTCCGCAAGCTCTCCGAAGCTACAGCTGATAAAAAGACAACTTCACGTTCCAGCGCAGCAAAATCAGAGGCTTCGCAGACACCTCCGGTGGATCTGCTGCGCATTTTTGAATTCTATTCTTTGAATGATGCTATCCGCGCGGCGGGAGCCATAAAGAACAGATTTCACGGGGAAAATACCCTCTACCGTTTTGGCAAAGACAGCTGTTACCAGCTGATCCTTCACCAGTCCGGCCAGAGTCCTGAAGAATTTAATCAGATCTGCAACCAGCTTTCCGAGTACGCCCATGGAGAGGCTTTTACGGAAGCCAACGAAGCCTACTTTAAAGAGCATGCCCGCTGCATCATTCCGCAGAATGCCCTTGATAAGCTGGCCGAACTGGACTGCTGACACTAAGGATGTCAAAGGGGCTGCTGTAATCCGGCGGACTCCGGTGTGTATATAAACTTTTCGCGACTTTACCGAGCACGACTCCGAGACTACAGGCTCGGAGCGAGCGCAGGAGGAGCAGAAAGTTTATATACACACCGGAGTCCGCCGGATTACAGCAGCCCCTTTGCATGCTTACCGAAATATTCTTACTGCGCCAGAAAATCGTTGATCTGGGCCACCATCATATCTGCATCCAGTCCATGTACCATGGCAGCTTCTTCCAGAGATTCACCCTGAGAAGCCGGACAGCCGATACAATGCATACCAGCTCTCATCAAAATAGCAACAATATTGGGATCAACCTGAATCAGATCAGAAATGATCATATCTTTAGATACTGTTTTTGCCATCATGCTTTCCTCCTTTTTTGTGTGCTGAACAGTTACTGTGCACCATTATAAGCCAACCTCCGGTCATATCGCAAGACTATATACAAATTTTGTGGTTATTAGTCATAACTAAGGTCTTGTTTTCTCTATCAATATAGTTTAGAATTGTCAATGACCCGTGAATACGGAAACATACTTAGTATAACCATTTAAGGAGGATACGAAAATGGCATATGTTATTTCTGACGAATGCGTAATGTGTGGTACATGTGAGGGCGAGTGCCCGGTTAGCGCTATCAGCGAAGGCGATGGCAAATACGTTATCGATGCTGATACATGTGTAGAGTGCGGTACATGCGCAGCTGCCTGCCCGACAGAAGCAATCAAAGAAGCATAATAACTGTTCAGAATATGAGAACGCTCAGACTTTTGTCTGAGCGTTTTTCATTATTTTCTTTTCGCATGCTCACTTTTCTCCTGGCTGGCAGCTGTCATTCTCCTGGATTCCTGCTGCCTTCGGATAGCTTCGTCCAGCCTTCTGTATCTTGCCTCCCGATTACGGGTCAGAGAAATTTCTTTTACCAGCCGCTCCAGGATCACATAAAACTGTTGTTTCTTATCTTCCTCTACCGCTGAAACGCTGTCCACAGTGCAGGCATTCTCCCGGTCATAGTCTTTTTTCTTATTTTCCGTATGCTCTCTGTTTTCTCTGCTCTTTGGATGTTCTTTCACATCCCGTATGTCTTTTATGGACAACCCTTCCGCCTTCATCTTCTGTATATCGCGAATCGCAGCAAATTCAGCCTCCGTATAACAGCGATGTCCTTTGGCATTTCTGGGTACCTTCAAAAGCCCCTCTTCCTCCCAATAGCGAAGTACATATGCCTCCACACCGCTCCTTTTTGCAGCCTCCGAAATGGAACAGCCTTTTTCTCCCATAGACATTCTCCTTTTTTCTGTCGGCACAGGCAAGCAGACAGACCTTTGACTTCTTTATTATACCGCCAGGCTGCAAAAGCGACAATAAAAAGACGTCCAAACATTCTGACACGTCCGGACGTCTTTTTTCTTTATTCACGCTCATATTCAGGAATCTGATCTTCTGAGACAGGATCCGCAAATTTTGTATATTCGGGGATCCATACAAGATTAACGGTACCGGTAGGGCCGTTACGCTGCTTGGCAATATTGATCTCGGCTATGTTTTTCAGCTCATTGTCCGCATCCCTGTTATAGTAGGCATCACGATAAATAAACATAACCACATCAGCATCCTGCTCGATAGCTCCCGATTCACGAAGGTCGGAAAGCATCGGTCGTTTATCATCTCTTTTTTCCACGGCACGGCTAAGCTGGGATAATGCGATCACGGGGATCTCCAGCTCTCTGGCCAGAGTCTTTAATGCCTGGGAAATTTCTGAGATCTCCTGCTGTTTTGAATCGGAATGCCTGTCTGCCTCCATCTTCTGCAGATAGTCGATCATCACACAGTCCAGACGCTTCTCCAGCTTCAGTTTACGGCACTTGGAACGCATCTCCGAAACAGAAATACCCGGTGTATCGTCGATGATCAGCTTGGAACCACCGATCTTATCCGCTGTATACACCAGCTGTGCCCACTCTGTATCACTCAGATTACCGGTACGGATATTCTGAGCATCAATATGGCCGTCGCAGGCAAACAGACGGTTGACCAGCTGTTCTTTTGACATCTCCAGACTGAAAATACATACATACTTATCATCATGCAGCGCCATATGATTGGCAATATTGAGGACGAATGCCGTCTTTCCCATAGAAGGGCGAGCCGCCACAAGAATAAAATCCGAGGGATGAAATCCCGCCGTCCTTCGGTCCAGATCTCTGTAACCGCTGGAAAGGCCGGTAATGTGGTTGGAACTTTTGGATGCAGCATCAATAGAATCCAGCGCATTCATAACAATCTCACGGATAGGTGTAAACTCACCCTTATTTCCCCGCTGAAGAAGCTGGAACATCTTCTGCTCCGTTGTTGCCAGAATATCGCTCACACTCTCCTGATCCATATAGCAGGTATTGGCTATCTCTTCATTGAGACGGATCATCCGTCGGAGTGTAGCCTTATCGCTGACAATGTTCGCATAATATTTCACATTCGCCGATGTAGGTACCGCATTTACCAGCTCGCTGATGTATTCTACACTGCACAGTTCCTCAGGAACACCATTCTCTCTCAGACGGTTCTGGAGAGTAACCAGGTCAACCGGCTGTCCCTCGGCATACAGCTCTGCCATGGCTGTAAACATCGCGCCATACTGCTGCTGATAAAAATCTTCTCCGGTCAGTATATCCGTAGCCACCATGATCGCGTCACGGCTCATAAACATGGCGCCCAGCACCGACTGCTCGGCTTCCGTATTGTGCGGCATGATCCTTTTGATGACTGCTTCTTCCAACCCTGTATTCCTCCTATGCTTCTTTCACCACAACCTTCAGTGATGCCGTTACCTTCGGATGCAGTTTGATCGTTACGTTTGTAGCCCCTAATTCCTTAATTGGACTGTCCAGAGACATCTTTTTCTTATCAATATCGTATCCCAACTGCGCTTTCGCCGCCTCGGCGATCTCTTTGGTAGATACGGAACCAAACAGTTTTCCGTTATCGCCGACCTTAATGGCTACTTCCACCTTCTTATCCGCCAGTTCTTTGGCAAACTCCTGAGCCGCCTTCAGATTCTCCGCAGCCACCTTATCTTCATGAGCTTTTTTCAGTTTCAGGTCATTCAGATTCTTGGGGGTAGCCTCAAGACCCAGTTTTTTGGGGAACAGCATATTTCTTGCGTAACCGTCACTGACATTGACGATCTGATCTTTCTTTCCCAGACTCTTTACATCCTGCAGTAAAATTACTTTCATTAGATTTCTCCTCCTTCGGTCATTTCCTTTAATGTCACTTTTAAAAGCTGTCTGGCTTCTTCAAGGGTACGCCCTTTTAACTGGGCACCGGCCACATTCAGATGACCTCCACCCCCAAGACGCTCCATAATGATCTGCACATTGACTTCATCAATGGCTCTTGCACTGATATAAATCGTATCCTTAAACGGGGTCAGCACAAAAGAAGCCTTAACTCCCTTGATATTCAGCATTTCATTCGCTGCCTGTGCACCCACGATGGTAGGACTCTCGATACCTTCTGTGGGACATACTGTGATCGCATAACAGTTATCATACAGCTCTGTATCCGATATGGCCTGCCCCTTTGCCTGAAGATTTTTCATATCTTCTCGGAACATCTTACGGATCCTTGTGATATCCGCTCCGTTTCTGCGGATAAATGCCGCGGCTTCAAAGGTCCGGACACCGGTCTTTGTCAGGAAATTATCCGTATCCACCATAATACCGGCATACAGACTGTCCGCCTCAATATTGCGGATGTGAATTGAGTCATCGAAATACTGCAGTATCTCAGCCACCATTTCACTTGTGGACGACGCATACGGTTCAATATAGGAAAGAGCCGCATTCTGAATCACTTCACTTCCCTGGCGGTGATGATCCAACACTACGATAGTCTCAACCATATATAAAAGATCTTCACATTCTGTATAGCTCGGACGGTTTGTATCCACCACCACAAGCATGGTATTGGCATTCACAAGCTCTCTGGCATCATGGCCGGAAATAAACATATCGCTGCCGTATTCCTTATCTTTCAGAAAAGCGTCCATCAATGGACGGATCGCAGTTGTAGAATGATCCACCACAATATTGGCTTTCTTGCCCAGCGTTTTTGCCGCCCGGTAAATACCGATACCGGCACCAAGAGCATCTACATCCGGCATAGAATGTCCCATGATCAGAATACGGTCTTTATGATTCATGATCTCACGCAGCGCATGCGCCTTAACTCTGGCCTTTACGCGGGTATTTTTCTCAGCATGCTGAGATTTTCCGCCATAAAAAGACAGATCCTCACCGCTCTTTACCACGACCTGATCGCCGCCCCGTCCAAGAGCCAGCTCTATCGCCACACGTGCATAATCATTATTCTGGATCAGAGTCGGAGCATTTTCGCCCACGCCGATACTTAGTGTCACCGACATATCATTGCCAATATTTACAGCCTTGACCTCTTCCAGAATGTCAAATTTCTTCTGCTGCAGATTCGTGAGTGTCTTTTTCTGCATCACCACGAAAAATTTATCTTTCTCCAGTTTCTTGACGATCGCGTCGTACGAAAGAAAATACTTATTGATGCGCCTCTCGATCAGCGCTGTCAACAGGGATCTGCGGACCTCATCCACGCTTTCCATGGCCTCTTCATAATTATCAATATAAACAAGACCTGTGATCAGCTTTTCTTCCTGATTCTTACGGACATAACTGTTAAGTTCTGTAATATCCATAAGGTAAACCGCCAGCATACTGAACTGACCGGGCTGAACTTCGATCATTTCAGAATCCTGTGTCAGTTCTTCCACAGTCACCGGCTTGATCTGCATACGATAATCCCTGCCGTCCTTACTTACAAAAAACTCACGAACCTGTTCAGCCGAAGGAAAACGCTCCGGAATTACCTGCGGAAAGATCGTGGCAATAGATTTATGATAATCTTTCCCTTTGCCGATAATGTCCATAAACTGCTTGTTCATCCATAAAAATCTTCCCGACCGGTCGATCAGCGCATACGGGATCATCATATCCATCATGATATGCTTCTGTACCTGCCCGTAATTCGTGGCAAAAGAGATCATCTCATCCACGAAATGTGTTCTCTGGGAACAGAACACGATCCATGCGATCAGAAGATATACCAGATCCACGATCAGTGATGCCAGACCCGCCTGTTTATTAATAAAGAAGATGCCGATACTGCCGGCCACAAGCACAACAAACAGATAAAATGGCCATCGCAGATAAAAATCCAGAAAGCCCTTAAATCGAATACCCTTGTTCATACTGCCTCCATGTTACCGTAGCTTTATATTCCCAAGTGCTCATAATGTGTTTATTATATCATTGTCTGTATAAATAAGCAACTTTAGTATCTGGCAAGTGTATGGCAGCTGTGTGAACAGTAACCTGAACAATTACCAACTTTGCACATAAAAAGGGCACGCCGCTTTAAAGCAGCATGCCCATCATCTCCGTCTGAGTACAGATTATTCTGCAACGTACGGCATAATAGCTACGTGTCTTGCTTTCTTGATCTCAACAGTCAGAGCTCTCTGATGCTTTGCACAGTTACCTGTGATACGACGCGGAAGGATTTTACCTCTCTCAGATACGTATCTTTTCAGCTTGTTTACATCTTTGTAGCTGATCTCGTTGTTCTCTTTACCACAGAATACACAAACTTTTTTTCTTCTGTGACCGCCTCTTCTCTTCATCGGAGAATCCGGTCTGTCGCTTTTATTGTAAGCCATTGCTTTTACCTCCATTATCTCATTTTCTAATTGAACGGCAGCTCTTCCTCAATTCCATCCGGAATATTCATAAAACCGTCAGCACTCATCGGCTTGGGTGCGGATGTCTGAGCCGGTGCCTGTCCATAATTGTTGCCTCCTGCATAAGCGCTGCGGCTACTGTCACTTACACTCTTGCTCTCAGCAAACTCCTGTTCTTCTACAACAACATCTGTTGTGTAGACCTTCTGTCCGTCACGGTTAGTATAGCTTCCGGTCTGAATACGACCAACAGCTACGATCTTGGTACCCTGATGCAGATATTTCTCAGCAAACTCAGCATTTCTGCCGAAAGCAACACAACCGATAAAATCTGCGGTCTGCTCTCCATCTCTGCGGAAACGTCTGTCCACGGCCAGTGTATATCTGGCAACTGCAGTGGCTGACTCTCCGGTAGAATAGCGGATATCAGGATCTCTTGTTAAACGGCCCATTAAAATAACTTTGTTCATATTGTCCTCCTTATGTGTAAAACACAATGCTAATCAACAGTTACGATATAAGCCTTTAATGGGTTCTTATTCGTTTTACTTAAGCCTCTTTCTTAACGATGAGATATCTTAATACGTTGTCCATGATACGAACGTGTCTTTCCAGTTCAGCCGGGCATGTTTCCGGAGCTTCGAACTGAATGAAATAATAGAAGCCCTCGCTCATTTTCTGAATTTCGTAAGCTAATTTCTTCTTACCCCATTCTTCAACTTCTGTCACGGTGCCTTCGTAGCGAGTGATGTATCCTTTCGCTTTCTCTACAACGGCTTCGCGAGCTTCGTCTTCAATTTTCGCATTCACAACCAAACATAATTCATATTTGCTCATGCTCATTACCTCCTTCTGGTCTCTGGCCCCCTGACTCTCAGGGAACAAGGAATAAAATATATATCACAAGTCGAAATAATACCATAGCCCCACGAAAAAAGCAAGGAATTTTTTGACTTTTCTGTAGGGTTACTGTTTTTCTTCTTTTTTTATATGTTCACGACAGTTTTTCTCTACCAGCTTTCGGGAAACCATGATCTGATGTCCGCACCCCTCACATTTCAGGCGAAAATCCGCTCCCACGCGAAGGATCTCCCAGTTAAAACTGCCGCAGGGATGTTTCTTTTTCAGTTTTACCACATCTCCGACTTCAAACACCATCTGTTACGCAACCTCCTTCTGTTACCGGACCTGTATCTGTCCCAGAACCTGACCAATCGGTTCTTTGATCACCAGATCAGCATGCGCATCTCTGGATGTGGCACCCTTATTGATCAGCACCACCTTATCCCCCTGGAAATAATCTATCAGTCCTGCGGCAGGATAAACCGCCAGAGATGTGCCGCCGACGATCAGTACCTGAGCTTCTGAAATTGCCTGAATGGACGACCGGATCGTGCCGGAATCCAGGCCTTCTTCATATAATACCACATCCGGTTTGATGGTGCCGCCGCAGCTGCAGTGCGGCACACCGGAGTTCTTCATCAGATCCTCGGCGCTGTAGAATTTACCGCATCTCATACAGTAATTCCGGAGCACGGATCCGTGAAGCTCATATACGGCTTTGCTTCCGGCCTTCTGATGAAGTCCGTCGATATTCTGTGTCACCACTGCCTTTAGCTTTCCGGCTGCTTCCAG
The DNA here is from genome assembly GCA_945827805.1 of uncultured Lachnospiraceae bacterium. Classification (GTDB taxonomy): domain Bacteria; phylum Bacillota; class Clostridia; order Lachnospirales; family Lachnospiraceae; genus UBA11957. Next base: position 6,425 of record CALZOU010000019.1, on the reverse strand, counting down.
CTCAGCCAGTTTTTTATGCGCTGCATTTGGCTCAGCATCTGTGATCAGCATCTTCTCCCGGTAAAACCGATAAAATTCTTCCGGTTTTCTCATAAAAAAAGTATGGCTCAGGATCGTTTCCGGCGGATAGTCATATTTCTGATTATATAACCCATCTACACTGCGAAAATCCGGAATTCCACTTTCTGTGGATACGCCTGCTCCACCAAAAAATACGATATTATCATGTTCATCAATGATCTTCTGCAACTGTTCTACGGCTGTCATAATGGACTCCTTTCTCCGGCAAACACACTTCTCTGATAGTATACCACATTTTGGCAGAACCGCCAACGAAAGCGGCAGTTTTCGATTGAGTCTTTTTGGGGAATGATGTATAGTATTTACGTAAAATCCGGTAACTGTTCAGAACAGTCCGAACCACTTGATGACGAGGCCGCGAGAATATGATTCAGAAGTGAACAAAATCCTATTTTTATAAGTTGGCGGATTGAATCCGTGAAGGTACTGAACAGATACAAAATCTGTATAAAGAAGGAATACATATGAAAGACACGCTGTCACATGAAATACAGGCGCACACAGATGAGCTTATCGGGTTACGGCGCCGCTTTCACAGCTGCCCGGAAACAGCATGGGAAGAATTTTCAACCACAGAAATGATCCGTGAATATCTGAGTCCACTGGGCTATGTTCTGTCACAGCTTCCTGTAAAAGGACACGATACAGGACTGTTGGCTACTCTTTCCTGCGGTCAGGGTCCGGTGCTTACTTTCCGCTTCGATATTGACGGACTCCCTGTTCAGGAAAGCAACTCCAGCTTACATTCCCCCGCCCGGGAAGGATTTCTTTCCAAAAATCCCGGCCGTATGCATGCCTGCGGTCATGATGGGCATATAGCGATCGGGCTCATGACAGCAAAGCTTTTGCATCAGTATCGGAATCAGCTTCATGGAACTTTGCAATTCTTGTTCCAGCCTGCGGAAGAAGGATGCCGGGGAGCACAGCCTATTGCCGAAAGCGGGCTGCTTAATTCGACAGATATCTTTCTCTCCGGTCACATTGTTCCCGCTGCCCAGTATCCACAGATCACGGGGGATTTCATCGTCACCGATGGTTCATTTGCCACCACAAAAATCGATGTAACCTATTACGGAAAATCTGCCCATGCAGCTCATCCTGAAGATGGTCGTTCTGTAATGCCCGGTACAGGCTGTCTGCTGACCCGATTATATGCTCTCATGGATACAAAAAATGAAGATACTGTTCTAAATGTAGGAACACTGTCTGCCGGCACCGGCAGAAATATCCTGGCGGATCAGGCACACATGGAAATTGAAGTCAGAGGAAAAACTACAGAAAAGAATATGCAACTGACAGAAGCAGTGCTTGCTATCATTCAGGATACAGCCCAGGCCTATGGTCTGCAAAAGGATGTGAAAATTGTCGGCAGTGCTCCTTCTCTGAAAAGCACACAAAGTCTTACAGAAGAGCTGTATCATCTTTTTTCAGATAAATCTCTCCCTGTACAGTCTTCTTCTTTGAAGACCACTGCCTTTATGGCCAGCGAAGATGCGGCACATCTGATGGAAGCGGTTAAAAACCACGGCGGTCAGGCCGCCTATCTTCTGTTTCCCGCCCACACCAGTGCTGTGCTGCACCAGCCGGATTATACATTTGACGAAGCAGTGCTTTCTAAGGCTGTAGAGGTCTACTGCCGCACTGCTCTGCATTTTTTAGTAAAAGACAAGAAAGATTCTGCTCAGTAACGAAGCTGAATGCCCTGACCTTCGATCCAGTCTTCCAGATCATCTCTGGCATCTTCTGCCCAGGTCTCGGCTTTCTCTTTCAGCTTCTCTTCTTTTTGAAATTCCTCAGTGTCGGCATAAAATTTGTCCGACTGCTCCAGTTTATTGTAGTTATACTTGTATTCGTCGCTCATAGACTGTACCTCCTGTGGAATCATGGAATCTGCTCAGGTATCTGTTCAGTACCTTCAGGGATACGTTTATTTTAGCAAAAATAAAAAGCGCGGGCAATAGCCTGCGTGCAAAACGAAGGAAAGGAAAGTTATGACACCACAAATACTCTTATATAATATTACAAACGAAGATCAGAAAAAGAAAATCAAAGCACTGCTCCTTCGTCTGAAAATACGCGCAAGGATCGTTGAGAAAGAAAGATACATTGAGCCGATCGGTCGTCTGGCGGGTATGGATATTGATCAGGATAAAGATTCATCTGACAAAAACACCTGTGAAACGCAAGAAGGGGATATGACTGACTTTTCTGATGAGATGCTGATTTTCTGTTTTCTATCGGATGGGCTTTTGAACCAAATGCTGCAGGGACTTCGTAAGGCCGGGGTGTATATTCCGCTGAAGGCAGTGCTGACGCCGTCAAATTGTATGTGGAACAGTTATATGATTCATCGGGAGATTGCAAAAGAACATGAGATGATGCACCAGACGCGGGAATGATGGACGGACAAAGAAAGAGTTCCCCCTCCAGCCTACTTATATATATTCGCGCTCCTGCTGCGCTCGCTTCGAGCCTGTAGTCCCGAAGTCGTGCTCGCAAAAGTCGCTTGAATATATATAAGTAGGCTGGAGGGGGAACTCTTTCTCTTGTTTTTCTCTTTCTTATATCTCGGATGGCTTGGCCGTTGGATTTTCGGATTTCAACTTGTCCTGCCATTTTTTGCGTTCTACGAGACGGCCCATAACGAAGGCGATGATGCCTACACCGATGCCTGTCTGGAGACAGAACATGAGACTTTCTACTTCACCGGGGAGTTCTCCGCCGAGGAGGGTTTCCAGAACGGGGGTAAACCAGGGTTCATAGTCCTGCTGGGTTACTTCGGATACCATTTCTCCGCCGGCATCATCAGAGCCGCCGAATTCGGCACCTTTTAATGCAAAGAGAGGTACCAGAGCAATCAGGAGACAGGCAAGGATCAGAGCGATAACTAATCCTTTATTGCTTTTTGTTTTCATCAATTCTGTACTCCTTTCTTCAGAAATCCAACTTTTTTCAATTCGTCCTGGGCATAAGTCTCCAGGCCGATTACGATCACCACGGTCAGCAGACCTTCAATAACTGCCAGAGGGATTTGTGTTGGCGCAAATACACCAAGATACTTGATCAGTGCATATCCGAATCCTCCAGTAGGTGACGGATGAGCCATTGCCAGCTGGACGCTGGTTACACAGTAGGTGAACAGATCTCCCGCAAACGCCGCAACAAATACATTTACTTTTCTGTTAACACCTGTTTTACTAAGAAGCTGATACAAAACAAAGCTTACCAATGGCCCCGCAATTGCCATGGAGAAGCAGTTGGCACCCAGTGTGGTCACACCGCCGTGGGCCAACAGGATGGCCTGGAAGATCAGGACGATAAGTCCAAGGATACTTGTCACACAGGGACCAAAAAGGATCGCGCCGAGACCGGTACCGGTCATGTGAGAGCAGCTTCCGGTAACGGATGGAATTTTTAAAGAGGACAGTACAAATACAAATGCGCCGGTCAGCGCTAACAGCATCATGGTCTGTCTGTTTTCTTTTACCTGTTTATCCACATGCATGAAACCGATCACCAGAAACGGTACACAGATCAGCCCCCAGATCACGCAATAGGATACCGGCAGAAAACCTTCCATGATGTGCATGGCATTTGCCGCTGGTACGATCGCAAACATACCACAAAGAGATGTGATAAAAACGATCAGTTTTTTTTGTTTTTTTGTCATTTTTTCTCCTTTCTTTTGTTTGTATCATCAGATAGATCTGTTCAGTACCTTCACAGATACGTTTCGGCCTGCTCTGAACAGTTACCATCAGATACAATATTTAAATTCCTCTACATTCTTTGGATATGACCGATCATCTTTGACAAGACCTTTTTCTCTCATAGTCTCAAAAATGTCCAGCATCATCGGTCGTTTCAGATTCGCCTGACGAATAACAGTCTCATTAGAAAATACAGCAAGCGGCGCATCATCCGCAATGATCTTGCCGTCGCAAAATACTACAACTCTCTCAGCCCAGCGATAGGCAAAGTCCACATCATGAGTAGAGATCATGATCGTCTTGCCCTCCTGTGCCATTTTTTCCAGTACTTCTTCCAGCATATCCGCATTTACCGGATCAAGCGCTGCTGTTGGCTCATCGAAGATAATGATCTCAGGATGCATGGCAATGATATCTGCAATACTTACTCTCTTCTTTTCACCACCGCTGAGGTAATGAGGCGGACGATGACGAAAATCTGTCAGATTCATATAGCTCAATGCCTCGTCCACTCGATCTCTCACATCATTTCGGGACAGTTTCAGATTCATGGGGCCAAAAGAAACCTCAGACTGCACTGTAGAAGCAATGATCTGACTGTCCGCATCCTGAAAAACGATACCCACATTTTTACGAAGATCATTCATTGTTTTTTTTGTCATTTTCTGTCCGCGATAAAATATTTCGCCGTGCTCGCTTTGCAGCACACCATTGATATTCAGAAAAAAGGTGGATTTTCCCGCACCGTTTGATCCCATTACAGCAATACGTTCTCCCTGGCGAATATCCAGATCTACACCTTTTAATGCCATTTTCTCATCACTGTAAGCATATTGCAGATCTCTGACCTGCAGAATCACTTCCTGTTCCATTTTTTCTATTAAACGGTTAACCGCCATATACAGAGCAACAGGGATACACTCAACAAAGCACCCGCTGTCTGCATGGCAGACACTGTCTTTTCCTCCTCAAGAAATCGAAGTTCACCATCGTAGCACCGGGCTTCCAGTGCATGATAATAGGCATTGCCTTTTTTCAAAGATACAACCAAAAGATTACTGGCTATCTGCCCAAAGGAGACACAGGAAGTTTTAAAATCACAATATCCCAGGCGAGATACTGCCGCGTTTTTCATCCTGCACTGTGTATCCATCAAAAGGAAAATGTAACGGTAGATCATGTTCATCAACTCTACCAGAAGCTTCGGCATATGAATGCCCCGAAGCACTGCAATGATCTCACTGGCCGGTGTGGAAAGCGTCAGCATATACATAGAACTGACGGCTCCAAGAGCCTTCGTGATGAGTTCCAAGGTTTCCCACAGGCTCTCTTTCGATGTATAGACATAAAAAAATCCCAAATGTAAATTGAAATCACCTGACGGTGATCCTGAAAATCCAATGGCAATAGCAACACATCCGAAAAACAAAAATACCAGGGGAATCGTCATCAAAGACAGGTATCTTCTAAAAGGAAGGCCTCCCATAACCACAGTAATATAGGCCATCAGCAATATCACTGCGCAGGAAACATAGATATTGTCACATATAATGCAGCACAACAGGCACACCATGGAAAATACAGCCTTATACTTTGGACTCCATGTGCGCAATCGCGAAGCATATGCATAAAAATCAATGGAAAATACAGATCCATCGTGTTTATGGCCAAAGCTGCTGTGGCTATGATCTTTTTCGTGTTTTCTCCGATGTAAAAAGCCTTGTATGATCATCAGCACTGCGGCTGTAATCAAAAGAATCTGTACGATTCGTTCCATAGTTTTCTGCTCCCTTATGTTCACTATCTGCTATTTTACAGATTTGCGGCAAAAAATTCAACCTTTACTATTCCCGGAAGGCAATACATCCATTCCAATTCAGAAGAGATTATTTCTATTATTTGCAGTGAAATTAGGTGTAGCAAAATGCATTCTTTATTTCTCAAATATACTCTGTTTTATTCCTTTAAAAAAGTGCGTAAGAATCACATAAATATTGCCCAGTTTTTCAAAAAGCCATCTCATTGCGAATTTTTACGTTTATAATCACTCAAAAAAGGTCCACTGGACCTTTTTTTCATATGCATGGCAACAAAAAAACATCCGTTTCCTGTGGAAACCGATGTTTCTCCTTGATTTTATATATAACATATCAGCATACTTGAATCATGCCATATGCATTTTGTCCTCTTGACAACAGATCAATATTAATATTTATTCAAAATATCTTCTATCTAACTCTGCAAATACAATATCTGCATCCGTGGCTTCTGCGCCATTTTCTATTTCCTGCTCTGATTCGTAGATAGCATCATCTATACGATAACTTCTATCATCATCGGACAATATACTGTTAAGAACCATTTCCATCCTCTTTTCTACAAGTCTGCATAGAAAAAGCACTCGAATCATAACGAGTGCTTTAGAGGCGCGAGCCGGATTTGAACCGGCGGATACTGGTGTTGCAGACCATTGCCTTACCACTTGGCTATCGCGCCATATATAAATGACTCCTACGGGATTTGAACCCATGTTACCGCCGTGAAAGGGCGGTGTCTTAACCGCTTGACCAAGGAGCCATAACTCCCCGAGTAGGGCTCGAACCTACAACAACTCGGTTAACAGCCGAGTGCTCT
>CALZOU010000018.1 GCA_945827805.1 uncultured Lachnospiraceae bacterium | reverse complement strand
GTCACCGAACCTGTCCCCTTGTCTCAGCTCAAAGGCCGCTCCTTCATCAACTCTTCCATCAGTGTCACCTCTCCGTTACGGAGTGTCTCTTTCATATCAATGATCCGCTGATTTTCAGAGCCGCGGAACCGGATGCGAAGATTCTTCTTTTCTTCCACAAAGCGTCCGTCCACCAGCACATCAATATTTTCAAAAATCTGCCGGGTAAGTTCACCGCAGTTTCCGCGGGATTCCCCGGTCAGTTCCTCATAGGTAAATCCGGTATACATCCAGATGGTCTTCCCCGGCAGTTCACGGCGCACTTTTAAGATAAGGGGCAGAATATCCTTCTGATTTTCCGGCTCGAAGGGCTCCCCTCCGAGGATCGTAAGCCCGTGGATATGATCCGGGGCCAGTTCTTCCAACAGTTCTTTCTCTGTCTCTTCCGTAAACGGTTCACCATAGGTGAAATTCCATGTCTGGGGACTGAAACAGTTTTTGCAGTGGTTGCGGCACCCGGACACAAACAGGGACACCCGGACACCCACACCGTTTTCAATACTAAAGCCTTTGATATTACCGTAATACATACTGTCACCTGCGGCAAAGAGCCCGCACCGGATCCGATGCGGGCCCTTTGGGCCTTTCCTTCCTTGTCACCAATATCATAAATTCAAAAAATATCTTTAACGCTGCATATCATTTAACAGCTATAGTATAAATTGTGCTGAGGACGATGTCAAGGAAGGTACGACCATATTAAAGCGGAGACAATTGCCGGCTGCAAAAAGCTTCTCTTATTATGATGATAAAATTTTAATTACTCTTTAACACTCATTTCCCGGATCACTTTTCTAAGCTTCAATACCATAGATGGAGCCACCGAAAGTTCATCTACGCCCATACGCACAAATTCTTCTGTAAGCTCCAGGTCTGCGCCCAGCTCGCCGCAGATTCCGGCCCATTTTCCTGCCTTGTGTGCATTTTCCACTGTCATTTTGATCATGCGAAGGATTGCTTTATGATGAGCATTATAAAATTCATCCAGTTTCTCATTCTGACGGTCAATGGCCAGTGTATACTGTGTCAGGTCATTGGTTCCGATGCTGAAGAAATCTACCAGCTCTGCAAATTCATCACTGACCATAACAGCCGCGGGAGTCTCGATCATAATTCCCTGTTCCGGAATCTTGTAAGGAACACCATCACTGTCCAGCTCTGCCTTTACAGAATCTACGATTTCATAAATCTTCTTAACCTCTTCCACAGAAGTGATCATCGGATACATCACGGAAAGATTTCCAAATACCGCTGCCCGAAACAGAGCACGAAGCTGTGTGCAAAAAATTTCCGGCTGTTTTAAGCAGATACGGATGGCACGATAACCCATAGCCGGATTTTCCTCTTTGCCCAGGTTAAAATAATCCACCTGCTTGTCTGCTCCGATATCCAGAGTACGGATAATCACCTTTTTCCCTGCCATCATCTGAACTACCTGCTTATAAGCCTGGAATTGTTCTTCCTCTGTAGGGAAATTATCTCTTCCAAGATACAGGAACTCACTTCTGAAAAGGCCGATACCTCCTGCATCATTTTCCAGTACATATCCTACATCACCCACGCTGCCGATATTGGCAAAAACATTGATCTTCTTTCCATCCAGTGTGACGTTTTCTTTTCCCTTTAAACTTTGAAAAAGATGAAGCTTTTCCTGCTCCTCTTCCATTCTTTTTTTCGCATCCTCACAGGTCTGCTCATCTGGTTCAAAGATGATTTCCCCTTTAAAGCCGTCCACCACAGCAGTCATACCGCTGTGCAGCGCATCCAGATCAAGGGGCACACCGATGAGTGCCGGAATATTCATCATACGTGCCAAAATAGCCGTATGGGAATTGGAAGAACCATGAACTGTTACAAAAGCAAGGATCTTGTCTTTATCCATCTGCACTGTTTCACTGGGACTCAGATCATCTGCTACTATGATGGCAGGTTCAGAAGAATTCAGATCGATGTCTTCCTTTCCCTGCAGGTTCTGTACCAGGCGGTTGGAAATATCCTTGAAATCTGCCGCCCTTGCCTTCATATAATCATCATCCATACCTGCAAACATTTCAGAAAAATTGTCCCCTGTCACAGCAACTGCATATTCTGCGTTTACCATTTCTGTACGGATCATGTTATGTATGGCATCGAGATAATCCTCATCCTCCAACATCATCTGATGTACTTCAAAAATAGCAGCACTGGTTTCTCCAACCTCTTTGACAGCTTTATCATACAATTTTCCAAGCTGCTGCTGGGCTTTTTCGACTGCAAGACCTACTCTTTCAACCTCTGCATCCGCATCCTGGATTTTATCTCTTTTTACCTGGGAATCATTCCCTTTCAGCACCAGTACAGGACCCATCTGGATCCCTTTATAGACTGTTTTTCCCGAAAACCGCATCATTTTCGTTACACCTCCACAGGCATTGTTCATTATAAGTTCTCTTCAAAAAAGGCTTTCATTCCTTCGAATGCTGCATCCTCATCATCACCTGTAACTTCTACTTCTACAGTCTGTCCGCATTTCACGCCCATGCCCATGACAGCCATCAGTCGGGTAGCTTCTGCGGATTTTCCATTGGCCTTGATCACTACCTTGCTGGCATATTTCTTTGCCTCTTTTACGAGAAGTCCTGCCGGTCTTGCATGGATACCGATTTCGTCTGTGATTACATAGCTAAAATTTTTCATGATTGTTTTCTCCTTTCAATACTTTCACCAATATATTTTTTATGAATATCCGTTCAGTGCCTTTACAGATATAATTCTTAAACCGATGGAGTTTGCTCATACCTAAATCTTTTCCTTACAGCCTCAGCTGCAAATGATTCGGTCTGTTCTTAACAGTTACCGTATATTCTTCATCCTGCTCGTCACTTGCCACACGCTCAATGTGCATGGCAAGATATCCGATTTCCACATCACTTAACGTACATTTCAGATTTCTCTCAATCTGCTTACAGACAGTTTCCGCCATCTCAAAAGCCTGGGGAAATTTCACTTTCATGTAATCGTTCATATTGACTTTCAGCTTCTCACCGCTGATCGCCCGGGCAACCATATAGCGGATATGGTTCATCAGCCTGTTATAGGACAATGACATGATATTAATGGGTTTTCCCACTTCATTTTCCACATAAGAAATGCATTCCCGCACAGCTCTGGCCAGCTGCATTGCATGGGAAACCTTCTCATCTACGATGGCGGAGTGGATATGGAGGGCAATATATCCAACTTCGTCATCATCAATCAGGATTCCCATTTTCTGCTTTAATATACCCCGGATACATCCTGCTGTTTTATATTCCAGGTGGAACAGGATACGGATATCTTCTGTCAATGGGTTGCTGATCTGCTCATTATTTTTCACACGTTTCACTGCGTATGCTATATGATCAGCCATGGGAAAAAGTATGTTCCGGTCAATTTTCCCAAATGCTTCTTCTGCCTGGTCAAGGACTTCGTTGGCGATCTCCAGATATACTGCCGGTATTTCTTCCGCCATTTCACGGGCATTCCCCCGCTCGTTTTTCTTCTGCAGGGAATAAACGGAAGCCCTTTCCCCGGGTACAGCAGTTTCTCCTGGTTTTTTGCCAAATCCGATGCCTTTATCCATGATCAAATATTCTGACTGTTTCCCTGAATCATGGACAATCACCACATTGTGATTCAGAACTTTTTTTATCTCGTACATACTTTCCCCATCCTCACTAAAGCGGCTCTCTGTTACTTTTTCACTCCAAGTCTTTATTTATTCATAAATGTCCACCGCAAAGAGAGGCTCACCTGCTTTAATATTTCCGTCTTTCAGAAGGCGGATCCTCTGATTATCTTCTAACTCTGTACATAACACGGGTGAAACAATTGACGGTGCATTTGCTTTCAGATATTCAATATCAAGCTTCAGCATCGGCTCACCCTTTTTCACTTTCTGACCGTTTTCTACAAGTACTTCGAATCCTTTTCCGTTTAATTTCACGGTGTCAATACCCATATGGATCAGAAGGCTGATACCGGAATCCGTCTGGAATCCGATGGCATGCTTTGTCTCAAATACGAAACATACTTCTCCATCTTCCGGAGCTGTTACCACCGGATCCACAGGGGTAACAACGGCTCCGTCGCCCATCATTCTTCCTGCAAAAGCCTCATCCGGTGCAGTGGAAAGATCTGCGGCCATACCTGTTACCGGGCTTGAGATCGTGATGGTTTCCACAACCTTTCCTTCTGCTTTTTCTGTTACTTGTTCTTCTTCCACAGCGGTTTCTTTCTGAGCGATATGCTCTTCATTTGGTGCTGTTTCCAGATAATCTTCCAGATTGGATTTGATCACCGTTACTCTCGGTCCGTAAATGATCTGAACACCATTTCCCTTATGGACAATGCCGGACGCGCCCGTAGCTTTCAGCATGGCGTCATTTACCAGCTCTGCTTTATATACCGTACATCTCAGCCTTGTTGCGCAGCAGTCCACGTCAGAAATATTTTTCTTTCCTCCAAGACCATTACAGATAGCTTCAGAAAGCGCATCCTCAGTACTTGCCTGTGCGCCTACTCCTGCACCGCCGTTTTTACGTGCTTCCACATCGCTTCTTCTGTATAATTTTACTTCCTCACTGTCATCGCGCCCCGGTGTTTTCAGATCCAGTTTTTTGATCAGGAAACTGAACAGGAAGTAATAAACAACGAAATAACCGATACCTACAATGACGATCCAGATCCAGTTTGTCTTGGCATTTCCCTGAAGTACACCAAACAGGAACATATCGATGAGACCACCGGAGAAAGTCATACCTACACCTACATTAAATACGTGCATCAGCATATAGGCAAGACCAGCAAATACACAGTGGATACCATAAAGAAGCGGCGCAACAAACAGGAATGTAAACTCAATGGGCTCTGTAATACCTGTCAGCATGGAAGTCAGGGCTGCAGATAGCAGAAGACCTTCTACTGCTTTTTTCTTGTCAGTTCTTGCTACTTTGTACATGGCCAGAGCTGCTCCCGGAAGACCGAAGATCATCATCGGGAATTTACCAGCCATAAATCTCGTGGCAGATACTGCGAAATGCTCAACTGTAGGATCCGCAAGCTGTGCAAAGAAAATGTTCTGCGCACCTTCGATGGTCTGTCCCGCAACTTCCAGTGTACCGCCCAGTGCTGTCTGCCAGAACGGAAGATAGAACACATGATGCAGACCAAAAGGAATCAAAAGACGCTCCATAAATCCGTAAACCCATGTACCTGCATAGCCGGAATTGAGAACCACGTCACCCACTGCGTAAATTCCACTCTGAATTACAGGCCATACAAAGAACATCAGGATACCTACACCTGTGTAAACCAGCGCGCTGATGATCGGAACGAATCTTGTTCCTCCGAAAAAGGAAAGTACCTGAGGAAGCTGGATCTTATAGAATCTGTTGTGCAGAGCCGCAACCCCAAGACCTACGATAATACCGCCGAACACACCCATCTGAAGGGAGGTAATACCGCATACAGAAGTAGTTGCTCCGCTTAACATGCTCTCAGTTCCGCCGTTGATCTCGATCATGGCGCCGATGGATGCATGCATGATAAAGAATGCGATGACTGCTGCAAGAGCTGACACTTCTTTTTCTTTCTTTGCCATACCAATGGCAACGCCCATGGCAAAGATAATGGGCAGGTTGGTGAATACAATATCGCCTGCTTCCTTCATTACTGTAAAGATTGCATTAAATACAGTTCCCGGTCCCATAATCTGCAGAAGACCGTAGGTTTCCAGCATAGTCTCATTTGTAAATGAGCCGCCCACGCCAAGCAGAAGTCCTGCTACCGGAAGGATGGCAATAGGAAGCATGAATGATCTTCCCACTCGCTGTAAAACAGCAAAAATCTTGTCCTTCATATTTGTTCTCCTTTTCTTTTTTGTTTGGAGTACCTGTGCGAGTCTGGGTGGTGTCTTATTTTAACCAATTTACATGACTGCAATGCTAAACAGTTGTAAATTCAGCAACAAAAAAAGGCATTAACACGCATAAGTATCCTGGTTACTTATACATAGTTAATGCCTTGTCCGTTCAATCTTTAACAAGTAACATACTATAATGGAAATATTTATTATTGATGCTTGTCAACGCTGATTTTTGGAGTTCCATTTTAGTTCCAGAAATCTATCCAAGCATAGCGATATCTGGAAAATTATAAACTTTATTACGCAGAGTACCAAATCCCCTGTTTTCCTTGTAGATACAAGGATTATTGCAATTGTTCATACTATTATCCTTTTGAACAAAAAGAGAAATGAACAAATAAATCTTGCAAAATAATGTTTATTGCATGTATAAACAGTTAGCAATTTTAATTGTTCATTTTCATCTTTCACGCATTGAAGAAATGCCTTGTCAGCACTGGACTTTTATGCGATTAAGGGATTATAATGTTCAAAAATTCAGAAATTCTGCAAAAATGAATTTTCCAGATAAGACATCTATAAAGTTCATTTTTTCGCGATTTTTCAAAAAAATTTTTTCCAGATATCGATTTGATTTAATGAATTTTCAAGAGAACAAACAAATAATGTTCATTTTTTGTCGGTTTTCTCAAAAAATTTTTTCCGGAGATACACATATGAACAAGATTACAGATGCAGCACCCGCTCCTTAATCTCCTGTGTACGTCCCTGATTCCAGAACTGAGTACCGATATAACCGCAGGTACGGCGAGCCACATTCAGCTTGGACTGATCGGTGTTGCCGCAGTTCGGACATTTCCATACCAGTTTGCCGTCTTTGTCAGCTTTGATCTCGATCTCTCCGTCATAGCCGCACACCTGACAGTAATCACTCTTGGTATTGAGCTCTGCGTACATTATGTTGTCATAGATGTACTGCATAACGCTGAGTACGGCATCCAGATTGTCTTTCATATCCGGAACTTCCACGTAGCTGATAGCGCCACCCGGAGAAAGTGCCTGGAACTGTGCCTCAAATTTCAGCTTCTTGAAGGCATCGATCTCTTCTGTTACATGAACATGATAGCTGTTGGTTATATAGTTTTTATCGGTAACGCCTTCGATCACGCCGAAGCGTTTCTGCAGGCATTTGGCAAACTTGTAGGTGGTGGACTCCAGCGGTGTGCCGTACAGACTGAAGTCGATATTTTCTTCTGCTTTCCATTTTTTGCAGGCATCATTCATATGCTGCATCACTTCAATGGCAAACGGAGTTGCAGACGGATCTGTATGAGATTTTCCGGTCATGTAGCGTACGCATTCGCATAATCCGGCATAACCCAGAGAGATCGTGGAATAACCGCCATACAGCAGCTTATCGATGGTCTCGCCTTTTTTCAGGCGGGCCAGCGCGCCATACTGCCACAGGATCGGAGCCACGTCAGACGGTGTACCCAGCAGACGATTGTGACGGCACATCAGAGCTTCTTTGCACAGAGCCAGTCTCTCATCAAAGATCTCCCAGAATTTTGTCATATCACGGTTGGAGCTGCAGGCGATATCTACCAGATTCAGGGTAACCACGCCCTGGTTGAAACGGCCATAATATTTCGGCTTGCCATTCTCGTCAATATACGGTGTCAGGAAGCTTCTGCAGCCCATGCAGGTATAGCAGTGGCCCTCGCCATTGGCATCGACCTTAAGCTGTTTCATGATTTTCTCGGAAATATAATCCGGAACCATACGTTTTGCGGTGCATTCTGCAGCCAGTTTTGTCAGATACCAGTACTTGGTGCCCTCACGGATATTGTCCTCTTCCAGAACGTAGATCAGTTTGGGGAATGCCGGGGTAATGTATACACCTTTCTCATTCTTAATGCCTTTGATGCGCTGACGCAGCACTTCCTCGGTGATCAGCGCCAGATCCTCGCGAAGCTGTCCATCCTCCACTTCATTAAGATACATGAAAATGGTGATAAACGGAGCCTGTCCGTTAGTCGTCATAAGAGTAATGACCTGATACTGGATCATCTGTACACCCTGCTCTACCTCTTTGCGAAGACGCATCTCGGCTACGCTGTCCATAGTTTCTTCGGAAGCTTCAATACCGGCAGCCTTGAATTCCTCACGAACTGCTTTTCTGTATTTATCACGGCTGATCTGTACAAAGGGAGCCAGATGAGCCAGAGAAATACTCTGTCCGCCGTACTGGGAGCTGGCGATCTGGGCAATACTCTGGGTAGCGATATTGCAGGCTGTGGAAAAGCTGTGGGGTTTCTCGATCATTGTCTCACTGATGACCGTACCGTTCTGCAGCATATCATCCAGATTTACCAGACAGCAGTTGTGCATATGCTGTGCAAAATAATCTGCATCATGAAAGTGGATGATTCCCATCTCATGGGCCTCCACGATCTCCGGCGGAAGCAGCAGACGACGGGTAATATCTTTGCTGACCTCCCCGGCCATATAGTCACGCTGTACGCTGTTGACGATGGGATTTTTGTTGGAATTTTCCTGTTTTACCTCTTCGTTATTGCACTCGATCAGGCTCATGATCTGCTCATCGGTAGAGTTGGACTTACGTACCAGTTCTCTCTTATAACGATAGGTGATATATTTTCTGGCTACGGAGAATTTACGGAAGTTCATGATCTGATCCTCCACCAGGTCCTGGATCTCCTCCACACCCAGAGAACGGGTGCGGGACGCACAAATCTTCTCTACCGTAGCTGTCAGCTGGTCCATTTCCCAATCGGACAGACGCTCATTCTCGATGACTTCCAGATTGGCTTTTTCTACGGCATTTCTGATCTTCTGTGCATCAAAGATCATTTCCTCGCCGCTTCGTTTGATTATTTTCATAAGGCACACTCCTCTTTATGTTAAATCCGTATTTTCCCTCAAGCACAACATTTGGTGCTGTGCATATCAAAATATACTATATCTAGTGGTCATTATCAACCCCCAAAAACAAGATATAGTAAATTTGTAGAAACCTACAAATTTTAGCGGCGAAAATTCTCCCTTTTTTCAGCATGTTTTTTTTTAGTACATTTAGGGGTCAGATTTTGCTTTTCATCTTATTTATTTTACGTTACAGATCCGTTCTGTCCCATTTATCACACAGGCTCTGGATCTGGCTGGTGAATCTGGCCATATCCTTGTTTGCCAGTCCCTGATTCTTGTGGATGATCGCAATCAGGCGGTTGCCTGCCTCCAGAAGCTTCGCAAAGGCGGTAGCTGCTGCCTTTGCCGGCTTCTTCTTTCTGGCTTCTGCCGGTTTTCTGTCTCCCTGGCATACGCAGAGGTCGCTGTCCAGATCAAAGACATCACCGCTGTAAGGAGCTGTCGCATTTATATGAAAGGTTTCTGCCAGATGAGCAGCAAATTCGTCTGTGACCTGATCTTCGCCGTGAACCACGAAGATTCGCTTTGGCATCTTATGCATATGCCCTACCCATTCTGTCAGGTGATCTCTGTCTGCATGTCCGCTGATTCCCGGCAGATTAACGATTTCTGCATTGACCTGAACTTTTTCACCGAACAGCTTCACTTCCTGAGCGCCATGCAGCAGATTATATCCCAATGTGCCAGGAACCTGATAGCCTACGAATAAAATGCTGCATTCCTTTCGCCAAAGATTATGCTTCAGATGGTGGCGGATACGGCCCGCCTCACACATGCCGGAGGCTGAAATAATAACTTTGGGTTTCTGGTTGAAATTGATGGCCCGGGAATCATCACTGGTAAGAGAAGTTTTTAACCCGTCAAAACCAATGGGATTTTTTCCGCATTTGATCATTTCCACAGACTCTTCCCGGAAACATTCCAGAACATTCCTGTTAAATATGGTGGTCGCCTCCACCGCCAGCGGGCTGTCCACGTAGACCTCAAAATCCGGGCAGGAGTGTACCATATTGTTTTCCTTAATGCGCCGGAGATGATACAGCATCTCCTGAGTACGGCCTACGGAGAAGGCAGGGATTACCACATTGCCACCCCGCGCAAATGTTCGCTCCAGCAATTCCGACATGGGCACAGTATAGTCCGGCACAGCCTCATGATTTCTGTTACCATACGTAGATTCAATGATCAGGTAATCCGCGTCCGTGGGCCATGCAGGATCCTTGATCAGCGGTCGGTTGCCGTTGCCCAGATCGCCGGAAAATACCAGCTTTGTCTCTTTTTCTCCTTCTGTCAGCCATAGTTCGATAAAGGCCGAGCCCAGCAGATGACCCGCATCCCGGAACCTAACCTTCAAGCCCTCTGTGATCTGGAGTATTTCATTGTATGGACATGGAACAAACAATGTCAGTGCCTTCTCTGCATCCGTCATGGTGTACATCGGCTCCACCAGAGGGTTGCCGGCACGTTTGCCTTTTCTGTTCTTCCACTCTGCCTCAAACTCCTGGATATGGGCGGAATCCTTCAGCATGATCTGACACAGCTGGGTGGTGGCATCCGTCGCAAAAATCTGTCCCTGAAACCCTTTCTGTGCCAGAAGCGGCAGCAGACCGGAATGATCGATATGCGCGTGGGTGACAAACACATAATCGATCTCAGACGCCTGCACAGGGAGCTCCTGATTCTCATAGATGTCCGGTCCCTGCTCCATACCACAGTCCACCAGGATACTCTTGTCCTGCCAGTGAATAAAATGACAGCTGCCCGTAACTTCATGGGCCGCACCGATAAATTCCAACTTCATCTGTATACCCCCTTCTGTATGGTTTTAAAACCATGATTCAACATACATTTCAGCTTATGAACAAACCTGTGGATTTATCCTCTTTTACAACTGTTCAGCAGCTTCACCAAACGACTTCCTGTCTTCTTACGATTAATTCTATCACTTTGGTGCA
The DNA here is from genome assembly GCA_945827805.1 of uncultured Lachnospiraceae bacterium. GTDB lineage: Bacteria > Bacillota > Clostridia > Lachnospirales > Lachnospiraceae > UBA11957. The sequence continues at coordinate 15,375 of CALZOU010000018.1, read as the reverse complement.
TGGATTACAAACCGGATTCATTCTTCTCTGGGCGTATCCGTAGAAGATATTACCCTGTAACATGCGCAAAAGCTGCCGGGCAAGTATAATTTTCGCCCCGCAGCTTTCACCTTTTTATCTATCAAACAGCATTCCGTTCTTTCTCAACAATGTGTTTTCATCAATGTATCTTTTCCAGCAGCACATCGATCACGCCGCCGCAGACCATGCCTTCTTTTTCCGCTTCATCCGCACACAGATCCGCGGTACAGATCATGGCTTCTTTCTTTTCATCCCGCAGAAGCCACAGTGCTTTCTGACGGACAGAGGCTTCCATGCATCCGCCGCCGATGGTTCCTGTGCAGGTTCCGTCTGCGTGCACCAGCATCTTTGTGCCTATGCTGCGGGGCGCACTTCCTTTTCGCCGGATGATCGTAGCCAGCACCTTATCTCCCGGACAGCTTTGCGGCCCTGTCACGGCCCTCAGGATCTCCCTGGGAAATCCCTGGGTTTTGCTTTTTTTATTTCTCACCGCAATGATCTGCGCAAGGATGGACACTGCGATTTCTTCCGGTGTCTCTGCGTCAATGTCCAATCCAATGGGCGCATGCAGATCAGCGACCACTTCCGGATCCGCTCCCTGCTCCAGCGCATGCTGCTTTACCGCGGACACCCGTCGTCTGCTGCCCATCATGCCGATATACGCAACGTCTTTCTTTACGATCTTTTGCAGACATTCCTCATCATACCGGTGTCCCCGGGTCACTATCACAAAACAGGTATCTTTATCTCCGGGGATTTTGTCCAGAGCCTCGCTGAAGGGTTCACACAGAACGCAGGCCGGATTTTCTTTCTGCGCATTCCCCGCAAAATACGGCCGGTCCTCGATCACTGTCACTTCAAATCCCAGCATTTTCCCCAACCGGATGATGGGTATGGACACGTGACCGGCCCCGCAGATCACCAGCTTTGTCTCACTGCCCAGCCGATCCGCAAATATCTGCTGACCATCCAGCACATAGATACCTGTTTTTGACAGTTCCGCCAGCTCTTTCTCGTGTTCCTTTAAAAATCCTTTTTCTGCCTCCGGGCAAACGATCTGCCCATCCACCATCAGAGCCTTGCGGGAAAAATCATCTCCCTCAATCACAGTATAAATAACAGCCTCATGTCTGTTTTCCGCCTCCATAACGTATTCCAGCAATTCACGCATGTTTCTCACCCTCTAATCGATAATCGATATCCATAAGCTCCCTCAAAGAAGCAGGGCAAATCACCACACGTTCCGGATACCGCCGGACAACCTGTTTGCCGCCCACATCTCCCTTTAGAGCCATCAGTTCATCAAAGTAATCCCGGCCAAACCACACCGGGTTTCCCTGTCGTTCCCCGTTTCCGGCACAGACGATACGTGAAGATACCCCGGCGGCATTCAAAAACATTCGCTCGATCGTAGCAGTTTTTATATAGGGCTGGTCACACACCATACATAAAACTCCCCGCATATCCGGGTTTATCTCCAACAGTTTTTGCAGCCCCATCCGGAGAGACCGGGAGATTCCCTCTTCGGGGTGATCATTTCTCACGGCAAGTATACCCTGATTCTCTGCCGCGACCTCGATATCCGCAAATCTGGTGACCACTGCCCGGGTACACTCGGGAAATGCTTCCAGATGCTTCAGACTGTATTTGTACATCGGCTGTCCCTGGATGCTTTCCAGCAGCTTATGGCCGCCGTACCGCCTGGATTCTCCTGCCGCCAGAAGCAATATGCCGCAGTCCTTCCTGCAAAGATATGCAATGGCATCACAGACGCCCACACCGATTTTTCTGGCTTTGTCAGAGATCCTGTACACCAGAGCCGGATTCTTCCTCGGATCCACATCTCCGATTTTCAAGCCTTTTTTAACTTTGACCCCGGGCTGCAGCATACCGCGGATAATTCCGTCGATCTGCGCATATACGGGTTCATCGCCGGTGCGGGCCAGAAGCTCACCTTTTCTGACCTCGTCGCCTATATGTTTCACCGGTTCCATCGTGCCGTCTGCGGATGCCTTAATCAAACGTTCGATGGCATATCCGCCGATCAGTCCGGGCACACCTGTATTTGGAATTGCCTGGCCTTCATATATGGACCGGCCCAGGGAATCTCCCCGTTTTGTTTCTATAACGGCATGGCAATCCTCACCCGCGGTAAATCCGGGGCCAAGACAAATGACTACAGGCGCATCCGTGATCTTTGTCCCTTTATTTTTCTTTGCCATGATACCGTCAATCATCACATCTGGTCGATACTCATCCACAACTGCAGCTTCGGGATCCACCATAACGGCAATCTTTCCCTGTGCCAGAATGTCCTGTGCTGCTTTGATATCCTGCGCCAGCTCCGCCGCAACCCCCTCTACCACAGTACTTTCCCGGTATACTGCCCGGGAAAAGGCCACCTGGCGGCGTACCGTCAGCGGCTCTTCTATTTCTGTCATGATGATCTGATGCCCCCGGGCAAACAGCTCGTATGCCACACCGGTTGCCAGATCACCGGCGCCTTTGATCAAGATTTTCATATATTCCTCCAGGGTTCACATAATCCGGACGTCATCACCACATCTGTGATTCCACACTCCGCCAATTCATCCGCAATCTGCACTGCCAGCTGCTGCCGTTTTTCATCGTCTGCCTTATTCAGCACCACCTGATACCGCATTTCAGCATCGACAGATTTTCGCCCGCCCCGCGGGCTGATTGCCAATCGGGCAATATCCACAGGAGTCAGCAAATCTCTGGTGGTTTTCCCCAGAATATCTGCCACATACTGTGGACGAAAACATTTTTCACCAATAGAATGCCCTATACCGTCCAGGCCATACACCTGAATGACCCTGGTGGAAAAGGGTGGAATCACCGGCTCATGCTCTGCCGGAGCCTTCACCGGCAGTCCCTTTGCGCCATCAGCCTCCAGAAGCAGCCACAGACCGGTTTCTTTTACCGTTTCCAGAAAATCAGAAGAAAATCCCTTCATCTTTATTTCCGACACCGGCTTCCCCATCCAGACCGTATGCTCTTTTTTCTCCACAGCCAACAGCCTTTCCAGATCCTCTTTTTCCAGAAAGGCTGCGTTTCGTACATAGTGCATATGGGTGGTAGTAGATACCGCATGGGGAATGCCCCGCTGCATATATTCCTGCTGCAATCGGCGGATTAAAGTTGTCTTTCCTCCTCCCCCGGTCACAGATACCACTTCCTGTATAGTTTCTTTCATCCGAAGGGCAGCAAAAAGGCTGTCATATGCCTTTTTGCTGCCCTGTTCTATCCTCTGTATCATTCGTTTTCGTGCTCAAGACAATACATGGCGATCTTTTCACTGGTGATGGGAAGATCCCTGAAATAACCGCCGGTGGCATTGTGAATCGCCTGAGCCAACGCCGGGGCCGGGGTGTTGATGACGATTTCTCCAATGGATTTCACACCGAAGGGACCCGTGGGCTCATAGCTGGGTTTAAACTCCACACGCAGCGTTCCCACATCGCGGCGGGTAGGGATCTTGTACTGCATCAGAGAATTGTTGCGCAGCACGCCTTTGTCCGAATACTGAATATTTTCAAATAATGTCATACCGATGCCCTGTCCAAGGCCACCTTCCACCTGGATCGTGGCAAGATTCGGGTTGACTACCGTACCGCAGTCCACTACAGCCGCATAATCAAGGATCTCCACATGGCCGGTCTCTTTATCCAACTCGATCTCCACCGCACCGGCCATATAGGGCGGCGGGGAAACGGGAGATGTATGGCTCTCTGTCACCTGCAGAGCAAGATCGTTAAAGCACTGCGCCTTAAATCCGATATCCTGCAGAGTCACCGATTTTCCTGTTTTAATATCTTTTGCCACATGTCCGTCGTACTCCAGATCATCCACATCACATTCCAGCATTCTCGCCGCCAGCGTGCAGATCCTCTTTTTCAGTTCCGTGGCAGCCTTAACTACTGCCTGCCCCGTAATATATGTGGTACTGGAAGCATAGGAACCGGAGTCGTAGGGTGAGGAATCCGTATCTGCGCCGGACACAAAGATCTCATCCACAGATACCTCCAGACATTCCGCTGCCATCTGCGCCAGGATCGTGTCACAGCCGGTACCCATATCCGCCGCAGCAATGGCCAGGCGGTAGCTGCCGTCCTCATTCAGAGAAATCGTGGCAGATCCCACATCCACATAAGAGATACAGGAACCCTGCATGGCCATGGCGATACCCACGGAACGCACCTTGCCGTTGCCCATATCGCGGCAGGGATATTTGTCCTTCCAGCCGATCATCTCTGCCGCCCGCACCAGACACTCGTCCAATCGGCAGCTGGCGGCCGGTTCATTAAAGTAGGCCGGCATAACCATACCCTCACGGACCACATTTTTCAGACGCAGCTCCACCGGATCCATATGCAGGATATCTGCCAGCTCATTAACCAGAGATTCCAGAGCAAAAATACCCTGAGTCGCACCATATCCGCGGTAAGCTCCCGTAGCCAGTGTATTGGTATAGACAACGTCAAATACATGACGGAACGCTTCCATATTCCCGGTATACAGGGGCATGGATTTATGGCCGGTAAGACCTGCCGTGGTAGGTCCGTGATCGCCGTAGGCACCGGTATTTGACAGATTATACAGATCAAAAGCTCTTAAGGTACCGTCCTTATCGGCACCGATTTTTACCCGGATATCCATTTCATGGCGGGGGGAACCGGCGATCTGACTCTCATAACGGCTGTAGATCAGCTTGGACGGTTTCTTGGTGTGCCAGGTGACAAAAGCAGGATAAATCTCCGTCACTACGGTCTGTTTTGCACCAAAACCACCGCCGATCCGGGGTTTTAAAGAACGGATCTTACTCTGGGGAATCCCCAGGGCCCTCGCCAGAATTCTTCGCACATGATACACGATCTGCGTAGAACTTAAGACCACCAGACGGCCGTATGTATCGATATAGCAGGCGGTCCGGAAAGTCTCCATCATGGCCTGATTCACCGCCGGCACATGATACGTTCTTTCCAGCACGATATCACAGTCCGCAAATGTACCTTCCAGATCACCATGAGATTCTTCCATATGAGAGCAGATATTTCGCTTATTGTCCGCACCCACCGGGTACAGGGACTCCCAATTATCCTCCGGATGCACCAGAATCTCGTTGTCAATGGATTCATGATAATCCAGAAGCGCCGGAAGTACTTTATATTTTACTTTGATCATTTTCAGGGCACGATCCACACATGCCTCATTTTCTCCGGCAACAATAGCCACCGCATCGCCCACAAACCTTACATGCTGATCCAGGATCAGGCGGTCATAGGGGCTCCACTCGGGATACGTCTGGCCCGCCTGGGCAAAACGTACATTGGGCACATCTTTCCATGTATAGATCACTTCAATGCCCGGCACCTTCATGGCCGTGGCAATATTGATATCTTCGATCAGGGCATTGGCGTGGGGGCTTCTGAGAATTTTGACGATCAGACAGTCCTTCGGTGCCACATCATCCATATACACCGGTTTTCCCGTCACCAGCTGCATCGCGTCCTTTTTGCGGATCCGCTGTCCAACTACTCGCATGCTGCACCTCCCTGTTTCTTATATTCCATAAAGGCATGGATGCCTCTGAGCTGTCCCTCATAACCGGAGCAGCGGCAGAGATTTCCTGCCAGATAACGCTTAATCTCATCGTCCGTGGGCTCCGGATTTTCCCTGAAAAGTGCGATCGCATTCATGATCATGCCTGGATTGCAGAAACCGCACTGTTCCGCACCCTGATCTGCGATAAACTGTCCGAACTCCTCGGCTTCTTTTTGCAGGCCCTCCAGAGTTTCCACCCTATGCCCGTCAGCCCTGGCCGCCAGCATGGCACAGGACAGAATGGGTTTTCCGTCAAAAAACACGGTACAGAGACCGCAGTTTGTAGTCTCGCAGCCGCATTTCACGCTGTAGCAGCCGTGTTCCCGCACAAACTTAAACAAAGTCATATCGGGACTGATATCATCCACGATTTTTTTTCCGTTTAACTGTATACTGACGATCATCTTACTGCTCCTCCTTCTCTCGGATCTCGGCAAACGCACGTTTTAACAGCACTTTTGCCAGATGGCTTCGGTACTCGGCCGATGCCCGCATATTGCTGCCGGTGACAACCGCCGCAGCCAGTGCTTCTGCCGCCTCCTGTGTGGGCGCATCCGCAAGATACAGCCTGGCGCGCTGGGGCCTTGCACCTACTGCGGCTTTCACTTTGCCGTCCACCATAGATGCCGCCACCGCCAGTACCGGGAAATCCGTCTTCGTATTGCGGTGTGCCTGGTAAGCATACCGGCCTGCAGTCTTTTTGATGATCACGTGCACCAGAATATCGTTGTCTCGCTTCATGTTTGCATACTCGGCAAGGGGGATCGTGCCTCCTTTATACAGTTCCACATAGGTATCCAGCACCAGAAGGCCGGTCAGCACATCGGAAAAACCGAATCTTCCCACCAGGGAACCGCCCACCGTGGCCAGATTGCGGAACTGCACACCCACGATATCCTCCACAGACTTCCGGATCAGACCGCCGCACATGGCATTCATTCCTTCGTGCAGTTCCATCTGGCGCAGCGTGACCATACAGCCCAGGATAAACGCATCCTCGGTCTCTTCGATCTGATCCAGACCCAGGCCGGACAGGTCAATGGCTTTCTGTATCTGCGCATCACTCATACGCATCCAGAGCATACCGCCGATGATCCGGTTGGTTCTTTTCTGGTTCAGCTCATAGGCCTGTTCCAGACTTTCTGCCTTTACATATTCCTTTATCTTCAGCATGAAATAGCCTCCGTTTCTTCTTTTTTGTAACTTGAATGATAAACATCGTACGTACCCGTTCAATGCCTTCACAGATACGCTTCGCAAAACCATGATCATCAGCTGAGCCAAATGTTTTGCCCATATCTGAATCCTGCTCTTATCATCATCAGCAGGTGACTCAACCAATTCTAATTTATTACTATCATACTTTGAATTCAACAAAATGGCAACGGATATTCTGAAAATGAGAAGTCAAAATGCTACTGTTTGCTGGCTTGCCAGCGAACGTATAACGCCAAAATATCAAAGTACCGGAACTCATTTTTTCACTGCATAAAAAAGAAAGTTTTCAAAAGAGACACAGACAATGCCTTTTGAAAACTTTCTTTAGATACTTTTTCAGTTAATGTAATCTGACGCTCACGCCTTCTTCTCTTTCGGCAGCACAATGTTCAGCACTATAGCCACGATGGCTGCCGGCACGATACCGGAACCGCCAAAGATCAGCTGCACGAACTGGGGCAGGCCGGAAAGCACACCGCCGTTGGCGCCCAGACCATAGCCCAGACCCAGGGCAACAGATACGATGGTAATACTTCTTGGTGTCATCGGCTCCTTGGTGATCAGCTGGATACCGCTGACTACGATGGAAGAGAACATCATAACAGCCGCACCGCCCAAAACACTCTGGGGCATGATGGAGATCAGCGCCGCCAGTTTCGGAAACAGACCGCACAAAATCAGGAAAATGGCTCCGGTAGTCAGAGCAAAACGGTTGACGATCTTTGTCATGGTAACAAGTCCCACATTCTGGCTGAAAGAAGTATTGGGCAGGACACCGAAAAGGGATGCCAGACTGGATCCCAGACCGTCACAGATCACGCCGCCTGCCAGCTCAGTATCGGTGGCCTCTCTGTCCATACCGCCCACCATAACGCCGGAAATATCTCCTACTGTCTCTACTGCGGTAACCACAAACATGATCATGATCGGCACGATAGCCCGTACATCAAACACCAGCTTCACCGGCATAATGGCAGGGATTGCAAACCAGCTGGCATCTGCCACCTTCTGCCAGTTCAGTACCCATGCCTTGGTGTATTCCACACCCTCAGCGTCCACGCCTGTGGTGGGAAGCACCATACCCATGACAGCCGCTACGATATAGCCTACAATAATACCGATTAAAATAGAGGAAGCACTGGTCATGCCTTTTGTTCCATGTTTTAATGCCACGATAACAATCAGCACGATAGCTCCCAGCAAAAGGTTCTCCAGAGAGCCGAAATCCTTTGCACTGCTGCCGCCGCCAAAGGAATTTACACCAACGGAAATCAGGGAAAGTCCGATGGCCAATACAACCGCACCGGTAACCACCGGCGGGAAGAAACGGCGCAGCGGCTTTAACATAAAGCCCAGCACACCCTCAAACAGACCGCCGATCAGGGAGGCACCCATGATCGCGCCATAGGCCAGAATACCGCCGCCCATAACTGCGGATACACTGTTGCATACACCGATAAAACCGGAGCTGGTACCCATGATGATCGGCACCTTACCGCCCACCGGGCCAATGGAAAACAGCTGGATCAGGGTCACAACACCGGCGATCAGCATGGCATTCTGTAAAAGAGCGATCTGCAGATCAGCGAACTCTGTACCGGCACCAAGACCGCAGGCTCCTGTGATCAGAAGGATCGGGGTCAGGTTTCCGACGAACATGGCCAGCACATGCTGCATGCCCAGCGGAATGGCTTTTTTCAAAGGCAGCTTGGCATAAAAATCGTACTCAGCGCCTTTGTTTTCATTCTGGTTCATTTTTCTCGTCTCCTTATCTTTCATCTTTTGGATTACAGTATCGGATCATATTTTTCGAATTTTTTAAGACAGCTTATTATACCTTTAATTTGAAAGCCTGTATAGTTTTTTCGGAAAATTATTACATATTTTAATGTGATTCCAGGTGCTGTCCCCCCGGCATCTGTGCGCTTTTTTACAAAAAACTGCAAATAAAAACTCCGGCCAACACACAGAAAACTTGTTCTTCATCTGAACATCATTTTCGTATGCTGACCGGCAGCTTACACTTTTTGAACTTTACCCCAGAACATAAATTTCTTTCTCGTCTCTGGGAATAATCTCCCCTACGATCTTCGCCGGTGCCCCTGCCTTTTGCAGTTCACCGCACAACATTTCTGCCTCATCAACCTTCACGGCAATCAGCAACCCTCCCGAAGTCTGCGGATCGAAAAGCACTTCTTCCATAGCAAAAGGAATATTGATAAACTCCACATATTTTTCCACATGGTTCCGGTTTTTCTGCCCTGCCGCCGTCAAAAGGAATTCATCCGCATGGCGCAGTGCTTCTGTGATCACCGGCACCTGATCCGCATAGATCCGGCAGGACATGCGCCCGTTCATCATCTCATGCAGATGCCCCAGGAAGCTGAAGCCTGTCACATCGGTGCAGGCATGTACTTCGTAATCACGGCAGATCTCAGAGGCTTTTTTATTCAGTGTAGTCATGGAAGTAATCGCCTCCTGCATGGCTTCCTCCGATGCCTCCCCGACACGGTTGGCAGTACATATAATACCAACGCCCAACTTCTTAGTCAAAATCAGCTTATCTCCCGGCTGTCCCTGGTCATTGGCATAGATCCGGTCAGGATGTACCGTTCCCATAACGGATAGACCGTACTTTACTTCCTTATCCGCAATGGAATGTCCCCCTGCCAGCGTACCACCGGCCTCAATCACCTTTTCTGAGCCGCCCCGCATGATCTCTCCCAGAATATTCAGATCCTCCGTTTCCGGAAAACACACGATATTCAGCGCTGTTTTCACTGTGCCGCCCATGGCATAAATATCACTGAGAGCATTGGTGGCCGCAATCTTTCCAAAGGTATAGGGATCATCCACCATGGGCGGAAAAAAATCCAGCGTCTGCACCACTGCCACATCATCGCTGATCCTGTACACCGCCGCATCATCCTTGCTGTCATAACCGATCAGCAGATTTTCATCCGCCGGGCCCTTGGGCAGCTTTTCCAGCACCCTCGCCAGCACTCCGGCGCCCAGCTTGGCGGTACAGCCGCCTCCTCTGCAGAATACGATCTTTTCTTCCATAATAAACTCCTCCTGCTTACACAAAAATCCGGCAATGACGATCATTTTTCAATATCGACGCCATTGCCGGATTTTTTATTTTTCTATTTACGTGTCAACCCGTCCTACTTTAGCATCTTTCGCTCATCATACCATTCCCTGGTTCGCGTTGCCACCTTTTTCTGTTCGCTGTTTTATTCTGCCCGTGCGATAGCCTCCTCATAATCCTTTGTTCCCACAAAGATTTCCTGTTTCCAGGGATTTTTGTTCTGTTCTTTAGCCCGTTTCAGTATATAAGCAAAAGCGAACACATTTACTGCCAGAGCAGCAACAGCAATCAGCCCCTGTGCCGTCGGATTTGCTGCTGTCGGCATGGAACTGCCCATGGCTGCGGCGATACCGCCCTCCGCGTACACGGAAGTTACCGTCGTAAACCGGCTGGCATCCTGGAAAAGCGGGAATACCTGGGCAAACATACACCACAGGGCCAGCGTATTGGCACGGTTCTGGATCCAGCCGCCTTTATTCCAGAACATGGCAGCAAAGGTCGGTGCCAGAAGAAGAGCCAGACCGCAGTACCAGGAATGGGTGGGCAGATTCAGATAGGTATATTCGAAATTCCACACATCATAAGCCAGAATATATACCCAGGTCATATCCGGCCACAGCATATCCTGTTTATTTTTAGAAGAATAAATGCCCCACCAGCCGGTCATGCACACGATGTTCAGAAGGCCAGCGATACCGTTTAACACATTCCACCAGCCGCCGTAAAGCCAAACGCCCTCGGAAGAGAACCACCAGCCGCCGGCCAGAGAACCTGCACGGATAGCAGACTCAAAATCAGATGCCACAGCGATCAGAATATTGATAGCCACGATCACAAAGGGGAATACCTTGAAGGCCTCGGATTTGCCCAGCTTGCCCCAGTGATATTTCAGGATCATAAAACCGATACATCCTGCGGTCGCCGCATACAGTTTGGCGTAATGAAACCAGCTGTTCATATGTACATAGGTATCATTATTCAATGCCCACTCGGCGCCCATGGCCGCACCCACATAGATGGCAATAAAATATACCGTCAATACTGCCGGAAGCACCAGAAAACAGGCAATGCCTCCCGCTTTGGAACGGCGGGCCACCTCATTCATGACCACCAGTCCCACAAATACCATCAGCCAGCCCAGAAGCTGCCAGCCGGCTGTTTCTCCGTAAATCTGAAAAAACATAATTTCTCTCCTTTACTCCACTTCTATTTCCTTAATGTTGAATTCACTGCCCTGCAAAAGATACGTTCTTTCGCTGCCGCAATGGGGACAGATCTTGCCGTACTCGACTGTGGGATACATTTTTTCGCAGTCCTCACAGTAGGTGATGGCAGGCAGTGTTTCCACAATAAGCTTCGCATCTGCAAACAGCGGGCGTTTTTTTGCCGCCCACGTCCAGCAGTTCTGGAGGTAGGACTCAATCACCGTGGAGACCTCCCCCAGCTCCAGGGTGACACTGTGAATATGTGTCACCTGATTTTCCTTTGCCACCTTTTCCAGATGGTCCATGATATGAAAAGTTACACCCAGTTCGTGCATAGGCGTACTCCTTACTTTTTCTTTCTGAATCTGACCTTAATGGACTGCGTCGCCATATTCGGAAGGATATATTTCAGTTTTTCCTCTGAAGAGCGCATCACAGACGCTCCCGGGATCTCCCGGTGAAGCTTGATGGCGTCAAATACGCATTTTGTGGTACATACACCGCAGCCAATGCACTTGTTGGGATCCACTACCGACGCACCGCAGGACAGACAGCGGGAAGTCTCCGCTTTTACCTGTTCCTCTGTCAGAGAATGAGACAGATCCTTAAATGTAGCAGCCTGTTTCTTCACATCTGCTTTTTCCGGGATCTGACGTCTTGCCGTATCGTATGTATCCACAGAAATATCTTCTTTATTTAAAGCAACATAATCACGGCGGTTTCTGCCGATGGTCAGTGTACAGTGTTCATGCACATAGCGATGCAGCGAGATCGCACCTTCACGTCCTGCGGCAATAGCATCGATGGCAAACTTCGGTCCGCTGTATACGTCTCCGCCGACAAATACGTCCGGCTCGCTGGTCTGGTAGGTCAGTTTATTGGCAACTGCTGTACCGTTTGGACGCAATTCCACATGCAGACCCTCCAGCATTTTGCCCCAGTCTACCGCCTGTCCTACGGAGAAGACTACCTGGCTGCAGGGAACAGTCACTGTGTCCTCTTCATCATACTTCGGAGAGAATCTGCCTTTGTCATCAAATACGCTGAGACACTTTTTGAATACAATACCGGTTACTTTTCCATCCTGAGTGAGGATCTCTTTCGGCCCCCAGCCACAGTTTATGCTGATATTTTCTTCCAGTGCTTCCTCGATCTCTTCTGTACTGGCCGGCATCTGTTCTCTCTGTTCCAGACAGTACATGGAAACACTGCCATCTGTACAGCGTGAGCTGACTCTGGCTGCATCGATAGCCACGTTTCCGCCGCCCACAACAACCACATCACCGTTCATGGCAAAGCCTGCACCGGAACCGGCTTTTTGCAGGAAATCCACAGCTGTGTATACGCCTTCGGCATCTTCGCCCGGGATACCCGGTTTTCTGCCTTTCTGGCAGCCGATTGCTGCATAAAATCCTTTGTAACCCTGCTCGCGCAGTTCTTCAATGGTCACGTCTTTACCCACTTCTACGCCGCAGCGGATCTCAACACCAAGCGCTTTGATCACTTCGATTTCTGCTGCCACAAGATCTTTCTCCAGCTTATAGGAAGGAATACCGTAGCGAAGCATGCCGCCCGGTTCTTCCTGTTTCTCAAAGATCGTGGGCTGGTATCCTGTCAGCGCCAGATAGTATGCACAGGAAAGTCCTGCCGGACCGGCACCGATGATCGCGATTTTCTCTTTAAATCCACCCTGCAGTGACGGGATCGTCTTCTTCGGAATATATCTCGTCTCTGCATTAAGATCCCGTTCTGCAATAAAACGTTTTACCTCATCGATAGCAATGGCCTCATCGATGGTTCCGCGGGTACAGGCATCCTCGCAGCGACGGTTACATACATGACCGCAAATTGCCGGCAGCGGATTATCCTTTTTGATCAGAGCCAGAGCTTCCTCGTAGCGGCCCTCTTTTGCCAGCTGTAAGTAACCCTGCACGGCAATATGCGCCGGACAGGCCGTCTTGCACGGTGCAGTTCCTGTATCGTAGCAGTTGATACGGTTGGTATCACGATAATTGTGAGACCACATATGCTCACCCCAGGGCTGTTCCGTGGGAAGAGGCATCTTCGGATACTTGATCTCGCAGCCCTGACGGTCGCAGAGCTTCTGTCCCAGCTTAACAGCGCCTGCCGGGCAGCTTTCCACACACTTACCGCAGGCCACACATTTTGCCTTCTCTACTTTAGCCACGTAAGCAGAACGGGACATATTTGGTGTATTAAACAGCTGAGACGTACGCAGCGCATAACAGACATTGACATTACAGTTGCAGATAGCAAAAATCTTGTTCGCACCGTCGATATTGGTGATTTGGTGTACAAAACCGTTGTCCTCAGCCACTTTAAAGATCTCCAGTGCTTCCTCTTTCGTAATATAGCGTCCGTCTTTCTGGGTCTCCACCACATAATCCGCCATATCTCCCACAGCTATGCACCAACCCTCCGGATCATCGGCACAGCCTTCATCATGCGTCAGACGGGAACGACGACAGGAACAGGGACTGGCTGCATATTTTCCCTCGTACTTGCTCAGCCAATAGGAAATATGCTCCAGATCAATGGACTCATTCTCCATCTCGATGGCCTTCTCCACCGGAATTACATGCATACCGATACCGGCACCGCCCTCCGGCACAAAGGGGGTGATCTTTTCCAGCGGAAGTCTCGACATGTGCTCGAAAAAGATACCCATTTCCGGATGCTCGTTCAGCACCTGAGCATTCATGTTAAAGAATTCAGCACAGCCCGGCACGTACATGGGCAGCACATACTGTTTTTCATGTGCCTCATTCTCCCAGTTGTATTCCAAAAGGCCTTTTCTGGACATCTCCTCCAGAAGTGCCTCACATTTTTTCTCTTCCAGACCGGAAAGCTTTACGATCTCCGGCAGCGTTTTCGGCTTGCGGACGCCCAGTTTCAGAGCCAGCTCCGCCTCTTCGTCCGTAACCACCGCAGCCAGACCCCAATATTCCGGATCCTCCCGGGTGATTTTTTTGATCCCCAGCTTCTGCGGAATGCGGTCCGTGATCATCTTGCCCAGCTTTGCAATGGGCTCACGGAACGGTTCCGAGGGATCGGGGGTAAAACTTGGATACTTGTATTCCGGATACAGTTCTTTATCCAGTTCTTTTTTCATCAGTTTGCCCTCCTTATTTTTCCTCTTTCCATATCTTTACCTGGTTATACAGCCAGTCTGTCCATGCGGTGATACCCTCCCCGGTTTTTGCGCTGACAGGGAAGATCTCTGCCTGAGGATTTCTCTGATGGATATAGGTTTTTACCAGATCCATGTCAAAATCAAAATACGGCAGTACATCTGTCTTGTTGATCAGCACCGCATCACATACCTGAAACATCAGCGGATACTTCAGGGGTTTGTCATGCCCCTCCGGTACGGACAGGATCATTACGTTCTTCACCGCTCCCGTGTCAAATTCCGCCGGACAGACCAGATTCCCCACATTTTCCAGGATTGCCAGATCAATATCCTCCACACCCAGTCCACGAATACCCTGACCGGTCATGGTTGCATCCAGATGACACATCCCACCGGTATGAAGCTGAATAGACTTCACTCCCGTATGAGCGATGGTTCTGGCATCCACATCCGAATCAATATCTGCTTCCATGACACCGATCCGCAGAGAATCCTTCAGCGTTTCAATGGTCTTTACCAGTGTGGTGGTTTTGCCCGCTCCCGGTGAAGACATCAGATTTAAAAGAAATACACCCTTTTCCTTCAGTTCTTTTCTCAGTGCATCTGCCTGACGGTCGTTATCGGCAAAAACACTCTCTTTGATCTCCAGTACTCTGATATCTGCCATTTGTTTTGGTACCTTTCCCTTTTTGTCAAGAAACCGGAAGATCCTTTATGGTTTCCGGTTTTGTTCATTATACTACAGAGGCTTTCCGGGTGTCAATTCACATACAGTGACCAAATATTGTAAGAATATTTCAAAAAAAATACGCTCGACCGATTCTTTTTTCTCTCGATCGAGCGTATTAATGAAAATTCAGTAATTTCATGTTCTACACCTTCAACTTTCTTAAATTATGGGGTAAATCGTTAAGTTTTTGTTGGACCGTACCTCCTGTTATTTATTTTGGATCAAATCCACTATGGACCTCTGCCTTTCATATAAATCATCTCCTTTAAGCTACTATATATATAAACTCTTCAAGAGATTTTCTGATTTATGTACCGTTATTCCATCGGTC
>CALZOU010000017.1 GCA_945827805.1 uncultured Lachnospiraceae bacterium | reverse complement strand
CTCAGAGATGTGTATAAGAGACAGTATTGTAACCATCTGCCAGTACGCTGATAAAACCATCGTTGAAAACGTGGGTGATGGTTCCCTCAAAGGAGAATCCGGAATACAGAAGGCCGCCCACCAGAATACCGATGAACAGGGAGCTGTATACCTCTTTGGTGATCAGGGCCAGCACGATAGCTACCAGGGGCGGGAACAGTGCCCAAATCGTAGCATAGCATGACGGAAGCGCCTGCGCTTCTTCCTCTGCCGCATATACCAGCACCGGACACAGTACAGCAATCAGGGCCAGCGCGGAAATCAGCAGAGCTTTTCTTTTGCTTTTCAATAGATTTCTCATGATGTTTCCTTTCTTTTAGTAAAGCAGTATTGTATAAAAATTCTCTCAGGTTACAGTATACGTTGATTTTAACTATTTGAAAAGCATAAATTTCCCACATCCCGACATTTTTCGCAAAACTGCGCCGTTTTGCTCCTATACTTTATTATTTCCGGCTGTTATAATAGGGAACAACAACTTTTCTATAAAAACACGCTAAAATATATACCTGCCAAAGCATACATGAAATGACTGAATTTATCGTTTTATGCTGTGAAGGTATATTTCATAAAGCATTCAAGGGGGAAATCATATGCGTCTGGAAGCGGTTCAGCAGAAATTGCGGGATAAAAATATTACTTTTACGTATACGGAGGAGGATGGCTGCGGCAGTATTGATTTTATGCACCGGGGACTTTCCTATCATATATGGGAATATGCAGATGCAGACACTCCGGTGGGTGTGGAGACTAATCTCATGCATGCCGGGAGAAGTGAGGATGTGGAGGGGGATTATGAAGCTGCTTTGTGTCAGTGGCTGAAGGAGTATTTCTAAACTTCGCGTCAATAGTGACTGTTGGATATGTTTTTGTATGTAGTATGTGTGATGTGAAGCTGCAGAAAACAGGCGATCCTCCGGCCCTGCCTCTGGTATATATAATTTTCCAAACGATCAAAGTGCGATCTTAGCGGAGGTGAAATCCAATGCTTACGCAGACTTATGCGCGAAGGCATTCCTGAGCGCATTAGTCGAAGTTAGCATTTAGTTCACCGGAGCGTTGCACTTGTTTGGAAAATTATATATACCAGAGGCAGGGCCGGAGGATCGCCTGTTTTCTGCTGCGAGCTTGTTTTTCCTGATGAGTTAGTCTACGAATAATGCTGTGGAGTAGTATCTGTCTCCGCTGTCCGGAAGAAGAGCTACGATCAGTTTTCCTTCGTTTTCCGGACGTTTGGCAAGCTCAATGGCTGCATGCAGTGCAGCACCGGAGGAAATACCTGTCAGCACACCTTCATTTTTGGTCAGGAATTTGGATGCGGCAAAAGCATCTTCGTTCTCCACCGTGATAATTTCATCATAAATACCGGTGTTAAGTACCTGGGGAACAAATCCGGCGCCGATACCCTGAATTTTGTGAGGACCGCCCTTTCCTGTGGACAGTACCGGAGATGTTGCCGGCTCTACGGCTACGATTTTTACGTTGGGATTCTGAGATTTCAGATATTCTCCCACACCGGTAACTGTACCGCCGGTACCTACTCCAGCTACGAAAATGTCTACTTTTCCGTCGGTATCTGCCCAGATCTCCGGGCCTGTGGTTGATCTATGTATTGCAGGATTGGCGGGGTTTACAAACTGTCCCGGAATGAAGCTGTTGGGAATTTCCTTCGCCAGTTCTTCTGCTTTTGCAATAGCGCCGCTCATACCTTTGGTGCCGTCTGTCAAAACAATCTCAGCGCCATAAGCTTTCAGGATATTTCTTCTCTCCACGCTCATGGTCTCCGGCATGGTCAGGATAATGCGGTATCCTTTTACTGCGGCAATAGATGCCAGGCCGATACCTGTATTTCCGGAAGTGGGCTCAATGATAACGGAGCCTTCTTTGAGGAGACCTTTCTCTTCTGCGTCTTCGATCAGCGCTTTGCCGACTCTGTCTTTAACGCTTCCTGCCGGGTTAAAGTATTCCAGTTTCAGAGCCAGAGTGGCTTTCAGTCCCAGCTCCTTTTCCACATTAACGGCCTCCACCAGGGGAGTGTTTCCTACCAGATCCAGCGCACCTTTGTATAATTTTCCCATTTTCTTATCCCTACCTTTCCTACTATTTAACTAGGTTATTTTCTTTGATGGCTTTATACTACTACCCTTCCCTTTCTTTGTCAACCATATTTTTCTTTTTATTCTATTTTATTTTTACAATCTGCCTCTGTTCGGTACCTTCACAGATACGATTCTCAAAACCATGAAATCGTCTGCGCTGATGGGGTTTGCTCACAGCTGAATCATGTTTTCCCGTCTTTATACCGTCCACAAAAGCCACATCCAGTAACAGAAGCCCAGCGCCCAGGATGTCAGGATGCCGTACAGAATTACCGGCCCTGCAATGGTAAAGATTTTGGCACCGATGCCAAATACCTGACCTTCTGTCTGATACTCTACTGCCGGCGCTGCCACGCTGTTGGCAAATCCTGTGATCGGTACCAATGCTCCCGCGCCGCCAAACTTACCGATGTAGGGCCAGATATTCAGCGCTGTCAGAAGGGTGCTCAGCAATACCAGAAGTACAGAACAGAAGCTGCCGCTCATTTTTTCATCCAGCCCCATGCTCTGTCCCCAGTTTGTCAGAATCTGTCCCAATACACAGATCAGTCCACCCACCAGAAAAGCTTTGGCCATGTTCTTTGGCAGACTGTGGGTAGGCGTGATCTTTTCCACATATTCCTTATATTCCTGTTTTTCTTTTTCCGTAACCATAATAACCTCCTGTTAAACCAGTGTATACAGCAGGATCCCTGCTGTTTTCCCCAGACTTAATGCCCAGATCACCATTCCCAGACCCGCCCGGATCCGCAGACGGCGCATAAGAACAGCATACAAATTCAGAATTTCTCCCAGAGCTATGGTCCAGCATCCGAAAAAAAGGCCGCCAAAAAGCCCCAGAAAGACGAGAGCTGCTGTAGGCACAGCAATATCCGTATCACAGATCTCCAGCAGCATACCTGCAAAAATCCCGATCATCACACAGTCTTCGTACCAGAGGATACGTTTTCTTGTAGCGCTGACAGCCGCTATCCGGGGGGCGATCCCCAGTGCCATAATAAAGGCCACAGTACCAAAAGCCACCGCCAGTCCACCGCATCCGGCCAGAAATACAGCTATCAGTCTCACTCATCTTCTCCTTTCGTATTTCCGGTCTCCAAAACCGTTTCTTCCGCATCCTCCATATACTGATGCATCTCCATCTCCATGGGGGTGGGCTCATTCTGCAGCCGAAAACGGCCAAAATGATTAAAATACAACAACATGCCCGCCCCCATACCAATGGCAAAACCAATTTCTATGCCATGCATATCCGCAGCATTTGCCATGCCCAGATGATCGTATATCCCTGCAAACAGATCATCCAGATCACATTCCCGGATAAACGTCATGATCGTAAATGCAGATCCCACAAAAATCACAGCACTTACAAAAGCGGTCCAGATCCAGTCCCGTATGCCGGTTCTGTTCTGGGGACGGGGATATTCCAGAACTATTTCCGGATCCCCAAGAAAAACGGGATCATACCGGGGATACTTCGCCAGAAGCTTATCCGCGATTTCTCCGGCAGACAGGCTGTAGCGTCCAAAAGCTCCTTTTTTTATGCACAAAAGCTCTACAGCATCCAGTTTTTTCTTTTCTTCCGTTCCCAGACCATACACTTTTGCCACATCCGTCAGCCGTACAGGTCCCTCCTGCACTTCATTGTGCCTGGACAGTTGGATATACAGCTGTGTTTTGTTTTTATCCTGCATGGGCAGCTCCTCATTTACGTTCCTACAAAATGAAGTATCTGCATTTCCCATTGGAATTATTCATTTACTTCCAGATTTTGCTGTGTACGGATTTTCTTTATGATCCTTTTTTCCATACGGGAGACCTGCACCTGAGACACACCCAGCTTTCCTGCAATATCTGACTGTGTTTTTTCCTGAACATACCGCATGCAGATCAACTGCTTCTCCTGCTCTGTCAGCCCGGAAAGCAGCTGATCCAGAAGCATACGGTCCAGCAGAACCTCCTGGGCATCGTGCTGATCCTCCAGCCTGTCCATCAGTGTCATCTCATTCCCATCATTTCGATAAACCACCTGCTGCAGTGACTCCACATCCATATTGGCTTCCATGATCAGAGACAGTTCCTCCGGATCTGTCCCCATTTCATCGGCGATTTCCTGTATGGTAGGATCTCTGCCCAGAGTTTTTTCCAGTTTTTCCATACAGCGGTACATCTGCACAGCGCTTTCCTTTAATGACCGACTGACCCGGATCATGCTGTTGTCCCGGAGATATCTTCGGATCTCTCCGGCGATCATAGGTACCGCATAGGTGGAAAAACATACACCATAGCTTTCATCAAATTTGTCTATGGCTTTTAAAAGGCCGATGCTGCCGATCTGAAACAAGTCCTCTTTCTCTGCCTTCCGCCCATCGAATCGGCGTACCACGCTCCACACCAGCCCCATATTTTCTTCTGTCAATGCATCTCTCGCAGCTTTATCTCCCTGATGTGCCCGCTTTAGCAAAGACAGTGTATCCGCCATGGCACCTCCTAAGCAAAAGGCCTCTGGCCGATGCCGAATTTCTTTTTCATTCGGACTGTAGTTCCCTGTCCCGGCTGGGATTCTACTTCCAGCTCATCCATAAAGGCTTCCATAAAAGCGAAGCCCATACCGGAACGATCCAGCTCCGGTCGTGTTGTATACAGCGGTTCCATGGCTTTCTCGATGTTTTCAATACCCACACCGTAGTCTATGACTGTCACTGTCATTTCTTTTTCCCGAACGCTGCATTCGATCCGCACTTTACCTGTTTTTTCCCGATAAGCATGAATCACCACATTGGTCACGGCCTCTGAGACTGCTGTTTTCAGATCTGCCACTTCCTCCAGAGTGGGATTCAGCTGCGTAGCAAAGGCTGCCACTGCCACCCGTACAAAACCCTCATTCTGCGAGCGGCTGTCAAATTCCAAAACCATTTCATTGGTGTCTTCCATGATACTCCCCCTATTCTTTCCTTTATACAGCCCCTTATTCTCCCCGGCAGAGGGGGCGTTTATGCTTTGCTGATCTCAATCAGCTTTCCTATCCCTGCCATATCCAGAATTTTTTTCACCCGGTCATTGACATGTTCTGCCCGCATATGACCGCCGTTTCTCTGCACTGCCCGATAGCGTCCCATCATCATACCGATGCCGGAGCTGTCCATAAAATCTGTCCCGGAAAAATCCATGACGACTTCACGGATATTCTGGTGCATCATGATATCATCGGCCTGCCGGCGTATAGGCAAGGCACTGTGATGATCCAGTTCCTTCGGCACATGAATGATCAGGCTCTGATTTCTGACCTGAACTGATCCTTTCATACATATTCTCCTTTATGCGTATCTGTTCATTACCTTCACAGATACGAATCGCCCCCATAAAACCGGCTGTGCCGATAGGGGTTGCTCACACCTTAAATCTGTTCCTGCGGCCTCATCATCAAGTGATTCGGCCTGTTCCGAACAGTTATACTGTCCTCTCATCCGGCGTCAAAAAGGGATGTACAGTTTTTCTGTACATCCCCTGTATTCGAGGTTTCTCGGTTGTATTTTTACTGCGTATTACCCAGGACATCATCGGCATTTCCCAGACCGCCTTCCTGTGTCGGCTCTGTATCTCCCGTTGTCTGAGGTTCCTGAGTTCCCTCACCGGCCTGTGGCTCCTGCGTATCTTCACCTGTCTGTGGTTCCTGGGCGTCCCCACCGGTCTGCGGCTCCTGCGTATCACCGGTATCTCCTGTTCCGGCACCTCCCGTAGTATCTGCACCCGTTTCTCTGTCGATAATGTCAATAAATGCCTGCGCATTAGTCGCTCGTCGGGAATTCGGGAAGGTTTTAACGATCTGCTCGAATACACTTCTGGCCTGGCTGTTTTTGCCGAGCTCCCTGTATGCCAACGCCAGACATTCCAGCACATTATAATCCGTGTCTTTTATGTCCATGGCTTTCTGCAGATTTTCTGCAGCGCTCTGGTAATTCTGTTCCATGTATGCCTGCAGTCCTTTATTTTTATAGTCTGAAAACAGGCTGTCACTGACTTTTGCATAAATAGAATCGTACAGGATACGTGCGTCTACAGACAATCCCTTCTCATCAATATTCTCGATCACCTTCAATACACTGCTATAGTCGCCATCGGTATAAGCACTGTATGCTTTCAGCAGATTCTCATAGCTGTCCACTTCCTTTTTGGCCGCATCGATCTGTTCATTGGCAGAGGCCACTGTATTTTCGGATTCCTTGATCTGTTCTTTCAGCTTGGCAATCTGCGTTGACTGACTGGCCATTGTATCCGAATATTCCACAATTTTAGCGTTGGCCGTCTCGTTGATGTCCTTACGGGTGGCCGGAACGATCAGAAACCATACCACTGCCGCCCCCACCAGAAGACCAAAGCAAAGATTGATCAGCGTTGCCACCACGGAGGTCTCCCTGAATGCCGGAGGCTGGATCACTACATCATTATCTGACACAAAGATCTCCGGTCCTCCCTCAGTAAACGCATCCTTTTCCCTGTTGCCAAAAGAAGACAACAGATTCTGGCTTCCTGAATGGCTTACCGTACCAAGCTGCTCATCGATCTCCTTTAAAAACCGCAGTGTCGTGGAATTCGTATGATCGATACGCCCGGCTTTTTTGAGCACCCGGCGGGCTTTTTTGTACTCACCATTGTGCATATAGACCAGCGCCAGCAGATGATAGGCTTTGATCAGCTTTGGATTCTGCTGCAGCACCTTTTTTAACTGAATAATGGCTGTATCCGTATGACCGGACCTGCAGGTATCCAGCGCCTCATTGTACTTGCGTATAGATTGATTGATGGTATCCAGTTTGTTGGCATTAGACTGCAGCTGCGCAATAAAATCAGCCGCAATATTGTCCTTTGTCTGCATATTGTCGCTGATGACCCATTCGCTTAAGGCAGCCACTGCCTCACCCATCTCAAAATACACAAGTCCCAGAAGATTTCTGGCCTGTATATTGCGTTTATTAAATTTCAGGCTTCGCACCAGCATGTCCACTGCGCCGGAAAGATCGCGGATCTGGGCTTTTTCAAGTCCCTGGTTGTAATACATGTCAGAAATCAGATATACCCTTTTCTGAAAAGACACATCACAGCCGCAGCCCGGACAGTAGGAGCTTTCATTGAGCTCAGCCTGGCATTGTCTACATCTCATTTGTACTCCCCTTAATTTTTCTTGTCCGATGCGGTATTCTTGTCCAGCATTTCTTTGACAATATCGATCACATCGGTCAGTTCCTGATTATGGATGGCCTCTTCCACCTCGCCAACCTCCAGGCACGGTTTAAATTTTTTTAATTCTTCTTCGTAATTAATCATCTGTACTTCCCTCCTGTGCGGCTAAAAAAGCTTTGATCTCCCCTACGAGATACAGAGAACCCACGCAGAATAAAAGTCCATCTCCCTTATGGCTTTCTGCCAGGGTATATGCCTTTCCCACATCGCTTTCACTCTCCACCCGGCTGCAGCCATGCTGTCTGAACAGTGCTGCCAGATCCTGTGCCCTGACCTCACGGTGACCTCCAACCTGCGTCGTCACTACATAGCCGGGATGAATTTTCTCACAGATAGACTCGATCATCTTTTCATAATCCTTATCTGCCACTGCGGAAAACAAAAGTGTCACCGGACACTGTCTGGAAAAATGCTCTGCTGTTTCCACAAACCGGGCTACGCCGTCAGCATTATGGGCCCCGTCAAGAATAACTCCCGGCCGAACCGTCTCCATACGTCCCGGCCAGCTGGTCGTTTCGATTCCCCGGATCAGATCCTTAAGAGAGATTCCATGTACCGGCTGCAGCACAAGCATAGTGAGAAAAGCCAGCGCAGCATTCATCATCTGGTACGGTGCCACATAGGGAATCTTCAAAACCGTATCCTCGCAATAGCAGCTGTGGAAGGTAAACCGGATACCCTCTCTGGTATTTTCTTCAATATGATACATATCCTCGGTCAGCTCGTAGGCCGGAGCGTCCATTCGCTTTGCCTGCTCACGGATCACGTTTGCGGCAGCCGGCACGTGACCATCGTAAATGATCGGGATCTTCGGTTTGATAATGCCGGCTTTTTCCCCGGCAATCTGCTCGATAGTATCTCCCAGGATCTCTGTATGATCCAGGCTTATGGAGGTAATGATGGTGGCCAACGGTGCTTTCACGCTGTTGGTGGCATCCAATCGTCCGCCCAGTCCCGTCTCCAGCACGCAGAAATCCACGTGTTTCTTCTGAAAATACAGCATTCCCATGACAAACAGTGTCTCAAAATAGCTGGGATGACCTTCCCCCGCAGCTACCATCTCATCGATTTTTTCTTTTACCTGGTTAAATACCTCAGTAAAATCCTCCCGACTGGCCATCTGACCGTCGATCTGGAACCGCTCCCGGATATCCACCAGATGCGGAGAAGTAAAAAATCCACAGGAAATGCCGCCGGCCTTAAACATACTGGCCAGATAGGCACAGGTGCTTCCTTTTCCGTTGGTGCCGGCCACATGGATCACCCGGAACTGATCCTGAGGATTGCCAAGGGATGCCAGAAGCTTTCTCGTATGCTCCAACGGATGTTTTGTAGAAAATTTAGGTATTTCTTCTATATATTCTGTAATTTCCTGATAATGCAAAATGATCACCACTTTATCTTTTATAATACTGTGACATTTCCCAACCGCAGCAGAAGGTGATTGGGACTGCAGGGAATAATCCCCCAAGTCACAGTATTATAATAAGTGTAGTGATGATCATTTGCAAGTAAATTATATCGCACTTTTAGACGGAAATCTCAGCGATATTCGCTAAAAAAGCCACTTTTCTCCGTCCCCGATGGTTACTTTAGAACTGAGCCAGACGTTCTTTGACCTGAGCCATCATCTGCTCATATTTCTCCAGCTTAGCTTTCTCCTCATCTACCTTAGCCTGGGGAGCTTTGGCAAGGAATTTTTCATTCTTCAGCATACCGTTGGAACGGGCGATCTCTTTCTCGAGACGGGCTTCTTCTTTTTTCAGACGCTCCAGCTCTTTTTCTTTATCCACCAGGTCTTCCAGTGGCATATAAACAACAGCATCCGGGATCACTACGGAAATAGCGTCCTCGCCGATACCGGCCTTGTCTTCCTGTACGGTCACGCTGCTGGCAAAAGCCAGTTTCTCGTACACATCCTGATAATTTTCAAAATATGCTTTCAGCTGCTGATCCGCGGTCACTACAAAAACATGGGTCTTCTTGTTCTGCGGAACGTTCATCTCGTTTCTGGTGTTACGGATACCGCGTACCATATCTTTAACATGGCTGATGAAAGATACATCTGCCGGGAAGCTCAGAGCCTCATCAGTACAGGGCCAGCTTTCGATCATAATGGTCTCAGCTTCCGGATGCAGTGTGCAGTAGATCTCCTCGGTGATGAACGGCATATACGGATGAAGCAGTTTCAGAGCTTCAGACAGTACATGAGTCAGTGTCCACAGGGCTGCATTGGCATCTGCCGGATTTTTCTCTTTGTCGAACAGACGACTCTTGGCCATCTCGATGTACCAGTCACAGAACTCATCCCAGATGAAATCATAAATCTTCTGTACAGCGATACCAAGCTCGAATTTTTCCATATTTGCTGTTACGTCGCTGATCAGCGTATTCAGCTCAGACAGGATCCATTTGTCTGCCGGTTTGAGATCTGCTGCAGCCGGTTTCTCCGGCGCGGTATCCCCCATATTCATCATGATGAAACGGGAAGCGTTCCATACTTTATTGGCAAAGTTACGGCTGGCTTCTACTCTCTCCCAGTAGAAACGCATATCGTTGCCCGGTGCGTTACCCATGATCAGTGTCAGGCGCAGGGCATCGGCACCGTATTTGTCAATAACTTCCAGCGGGTCGATACCGTTTCCGAGAGATTTACTCATCTTACGTCCCTGGGAATCACGTACCAGACCATGGATCAGTACATGCTTAAACGGCGATTTTCCTGTCTGCTCCAGAGCGGAGAATACCATACGGATAACCCAGAAGAAAATAATATCATAACCGGTTACCAGCACATCTGTGGGATAGAAATATTCCATCTCCGGTGTTTTCTCCGGCCAGCCCAGTGTGGAGAAGGGCCACAGAGCAGAGGAGAACCAGGTATCCAGCGTATCCTCATCCTGAGTAAGATGCGTACATCCGCACTTCGGACATTTCTCCGGCATGCCGATCTGTACAACTACCTCGCCGCACTCGTCACAGTAATAAGCCGGGATACGGTGGCCCCACCACAGCTGACGGGAAATACACCAGTCACGGATATTTTCCAGCCAGTGTGTATAAGTCTTTTCAAAGCTTTCCGGAACAAAATTCAGATCTTCTGTCTTTACTACTTCGAGAGCTGCCTCGCCCATTTCTTTCATACGAACAAACCACTGCGGTTTGATCATCGGCTCTACGGTTGTGTGGCAGCGGTCGTGGGTACCTACGTTGTGTACATGCTCTTCCACACGTACCAGCAGTCCCTGAGCTTCCAGATCAGCCACCATGGCTTTTCTGGCCTCGTAGCGATCCATGCCGGCATATTTTCCGCCACGCTGATTGATGGTACCGTCATCGTTCAGGATATTGATTTCTTCCAGGTTATGACGTTTACCAACCTCAAAGTCGTTGGGGTCGTGAGCCGGTGTGATTTTTACACAGCCGGTACCGAATTCTTTATCTACATACTCATCGGCGATCACCGGGATCTCACGATCCGTCAGCGGCAGCTTCAGCATCTTGCCGATCAGATGTTTGTAGCGCTCATCCTCCGGGTTTACTGCCACAGCGGTATCACCAAGCAGAGTCTCGGGACGGGTGGTGGCGATTTCTACAAACTTGCCCTCTTCTCCTACGATTGGGTAGTTGATGTGCCAGAAATGGCCGGTCTGCTCCTCGTGTTCTACCTCGGCATCGGAAATAGAGGTCTGGCATACGGGACACCAGTTGATGATGCGGGAGCCTTTATAGATATAGCCCTTGTTATACAGCTTCATAAATACTTCTTCTACGGCACGGGAACAGCCTTCGTCCATGGTGAAGCGCTCTCTTTCCCAGTCAGCGGAAGATCCCAGTTTCTTTAACTGGTTGATGATCTTATTGCCGTACTCGTTTTTCCAGTCCCAGCAGTATTCCAGGAATTTTTCACGGCCGATGTCTTTTTTATCGATGCCCATTTTTTTCAGCTTATCGATAACCTTGACCTCTGTGGCGATGGCCGCATGGTCTGTGCCCGGCTGCCACAGTGCTTCATACCCCTGCATACGTTTAAAGCGGATCAGGATATCCTGCATGGTATTATCCAGGGCATGGCCCATATGCAGCTGGCCGGTTACGTTCGGCGGCGGCATAACGATGGTGAATGGTTTCTTGTCCGGGTTTACTTTGGCATGAAAATAGCCGCCGTCTACCCATTTCTGATACAGACGTTCCTCGATGCCTTTCGGATCGTAGGTCTTTGCCAGTTCTTTACTCATGGTAAATTCTCCTCTTTTAAAAAATAAAAAGCCCTCTGCCAATGAAAGCAAAGGGCGAATCTTAACCGCGGTACCACCTTTTTTCGATGCATGTGCATCCTCATTCATCCGTTAACGGGGATAAGTCGTGTTCACTTACTTTGTTTCAGCAAACCGGTTCAAAAGCTACCTTCCGTATCTCCTTACCCGGGATCTCTCTCAGCCTGCGAAGTTCCCTCTCTGGCGGCGGTGGATAACGTACTCCTCTTTCTCACTACCTTTATTCGTAGCATTTATCATAAACGCAGAAAAGAAGTTTTGTCAAGAGGCAGCAAATACTTTTTCGATATATAGCCACAAAAAAACAGCCTCAAAAAGAAGCTGCGTACATTTGAGCACTTTGAAACTAAGTTGGAGGACGTCTACTCCGGCCGAAGATCATGTAGAGGAAGTATCATCATTTTTGTTGCGGAGGAAAAACGATGATCGTTGATATCGATCCGGAGTATCCACCCAGCCGTTTAATCTCTTATTCCGTATTCGAGGCTATTGGCCAAGTGAATATCACATACTATGATATTCCATAAAAAAATGTCCGCTCGAATCAAGCAGACATCTAAGACGACCCTTGCGGATCGAATAGCTGTTCAACTTTCTTCGGAAGTCTCAACCTCACTACACAAGCAGGTTTCCTGACTTACAGATCATCGCTTAGTTCTCCTTCTCATATGCTGAGGACATACAATGGATATCAGAACCTCACTCCCTGCTTACAGTGACCGGATCGCTCAGGACTCTCACCTGATTCCCTCTTTCAACTGATGCATGCATCAGAAGCACTTGCATAGGCAATATGGAATAATACATTAGTATAATAGCATTCACTAACTGCTTTGTCAATGGTATACTGAAGAAAAGACTAATTCGACTAATTTACGGGGAGGTCCAGCCATGTCAGATTCAGCATACCTTTTTCTCGGAGACAGCATCACGGATGCGGGCCATCTGTGGGAAGATGATCCCCGGATGCTCGGCCGGGGATTCGTCCGAAAAATCAGCGAAAATAAGAACTTTTCTTCATCTCGTCTCATCAACCGGGGGCAGGATGGTTTTACCAGTGCCGATCTTTTGCGTCTGACCCGGCGTCTTTCCGATCTGGATACGTACGACTGCATCACTGTTCTGATCGGTGTCAATGATCTTTCCGTGGGCTGCTATGCCGATCCGGCATGGATCCCGGACAAATTTTACCAAAACATCCGTGAACTGCTGTCATTGATCCGAAGTTCTCATAAAAAACGGTTGTTACTCATGGAACCGTTTTTATTTGTCCCTCCGGCAGAACATCTGCATATGCTGCCTTTTCTGAAATCAGAACGACATATTCTTAAAAAAGCTTCCGAATTTTTTGACGCAGAATATGTGCCCCTGCAGACCGCACTTGATGACGGTGTTCAAAAACACGGAATGGAAAATATTACTGTCGATGGCATTCATCTGACAGACACAGGAAATCAGCTGCTGGCCGAACAGTGGATCAAACAGTTTGCCCGGCCGGTCTAGCTGTCATGCTCTGCTCTTTTTTCTTCCCTTTTTCGCCGGGTCACCAGGCCGCCGATGCGGCCCGTCTCCTTGGCCGACAGTGTTTTCCAGCCGTCTTCCAGCACACGGTCCAGAAGGCCCAGTTCCTCCGCGATCTCATATTTCATCTTTTCCTCCCGGGTCAGACTGTTAAGATCCGGGATTTCTTTTTTATGTTTCTCACTCATGGGTAACACTCCTTTACATGTTCTGCACAGAGTATTCCCGTTACCCCCTATGTCTATACAGCTTTTTTATGCACTTTCCGCAAAGGACAGGGCTTACATCAGGCATGCATCCTTCACCCGGGATTCATGAACAAACATCCCGCCGAATTTCTTTTTTCCAAAACGGCGCATAAAGAGATCACATTTGCAGAGGAACAGATAATAGATCGGCCATCCTGAACCGTAAGCCGTCTCAAAATTCCCCTGTCCTTTGGCAATGATCACATCTGCTTTTGTGAGAAAATCACGTACACTCTGCGGCACATGATTCGGTGCTGTTCCCCCAATATCCGTCCCATTGTCCATAATATCCGCCACTTCCTGCACTCGCACCTGCAGGGCATCCTCTCTTGTCACATCGTTTGATACCGGCATTCCCCGCACCATCAGTGTATAAGAAGCCTTTGGATATTTCTCCTTCAGAATCTTTAAAAGCAGCTTGTCCAGTACGATCTCCCCGCAGTTATCTGCCAGAAGCACCACCGTCTTTGCGTCTTTCATCTCACGTGAAAAATTCTCATATTCTTTCTCATCAATTTCCGCCGGATCAGCCCCGTCAAACAATTCCAGAAGAGTATCCTTCTTTATCTCATTCCCCGTACCAAAATCAATATAATTCGCCGTCTGAGCAAAACACAGCGCCGTCCGCACCGGATCCCCACTCTCCCGGATCCGTTTCTCAAACTCCGGTTCCATAGACAGCATCAGCTCATTATAAAAACGCTTGATCTCAGAGAAATCCTCCTTCTCACCAAAATAACGTTCATACACCTTCTTCATCTCCACCGAAAGATAAGGCGCCGACTCCACCTTCCCCTCCCGTGAAATAATCCCCAGAATCTCCCGGAAATAATCCGCCTTCTTCTCTTCATCACTAAACTTATGCAGCTGCTCCTCCCGTCTATCCAAAAGGCACCGCATACAAGCACTCGTCAACTCCATACTATTTTAACGATGTCAGAATTTGCCTTCCCGTGGGAGTCCGGACAGGATATATATCATTTCCCAAACAATCAAAGTGCGCCCTTAGCGCAGGTGAAATCCAATGCTTACGCAGACTTATGCGCGAAGGCATTCCTGAGCACATTAGTCGAAGTTAGCATTTAGTTCACCGGAGCGTTGCACTTGTTTGGGAAATGATATATATCCTGCCCGGACTCCCGCGGGAAGGCAAATTCGTACGTCCGTCCCTCCTCTCTAAAAAATCCCTCACATATTCTCCCGTATACAAATATCCAGCCGCGTATAGATCATCTCCCTCTCCGGCACACTCCCCCCCGTCAGATAATCATACAAAATCTGCAAAGGTTCGCTGCCCTGACGCACCGCCTCCTGCCCGATCGTGGCATTCAAAACACCTTTTTTCAGCATCTCCAGCGTTGTTTTCGCCTCATCATGACTGATCACCGCCACACGGTCCTGACATCCGGCAGCTTCTACCGCCCGACAGGCACCGTACACGCCGCCGGCTACAATATACAATCCCGTAAGCTCCGGATACTTCTTCAACATCTGTCCCGCAACATCATAACTGATAAAATCATCATCCTGATTGATGGCAAATGCCCTGATCTCTACTCCGGGATATCTCTCTTGCAAAATCTCCCGAAAGCCCTGCTCCCGCTCAGTATGACACACCACCAGCGGAGAACCGCTGATAATTCCCACAGTTCCCCCATGGGGATGAAAAAGTCCCATCAGTCCACCTGCGGTCTGACCTGCTTTACGGTAATCACTGCCCACATAGCACAACCGTCCGGAATGCTCCAGATCCGAATTTACCGTAACCACGGGAATACCTTTCTCTGCCAGTTCTTTCAGTTTCTGTGCCACCGCCGGATGATTAAAAGGGGTGATGGCCAATCCCTGAATACCTTCTTCTACCAGCTGATCGATCAGCTCGATCTGCCCTGCCCCCGTGTCATCCTCAATACTGCTGGAAGCTTTCAGCACAGTAACGCCAAAATTTTTAAGTTCTGCCTCTTTTTCCTCTACGCCCTGCAGCACTTCTGTAAAAAAAGGATTAGCTGTAGTTCCCTGGAAAATCAGATAACCAAGTTTTATATTTTTACGGCTGATGGCAAGGGTACGACCTATACTGTTGGGCACATACCCCACAGAATCCACGATCGCCTGTATCTTTCGGGCAGTCTCCTCGCTGACACCGCCGCGATGATTCAGCACACGGTCCACCGTTCCCCGGGATACACCCGCCATCTGCGCTATCTCTTTCAATGTAATCATAATCTTTTATCTGTAATCATATGGTAATTTTGTCTCTGCTACGAAAATCAGTATACTTCTTTTTCTATTTTTCGTCTATTTTCTTTTCCCATTTTTACAGCTTAAGCTCTGTATGCAGTGCAAAAGAATAGATCAGCTTTTCCACCACGGGCTGCCCCGTCAGACGTGTCAGGGCTTCTGCGTAGTAATCCAGCTGTACCCGGTACTTTTCGATCAGATCACTTCCGTCCGGACGTTCCACTTTATCGGTCTTATAGTCCACCAGTATCAGTCCCTCATCCGTCTCAAAATACGCATCGATAATTCCCTGTACCAGGATAGTTTCCCCGCTGTCCTTCCACTGCGGATCTGCCTCCCCGGCGTCCACTGTCAGGAAAAACTGCCGTTCCCTGAACAGCCTGCCGTCAAGCTGTGCATTCTGCATTCGTTTTCCCAGTGGACTTTGCAGGAATCTCTCAAAATCCTCCGGTTTCAGCATATCTGCATCTTCCTTACTCAGCATACCCCGCTCTGTCAGCCGGCTGATCTGTTCCGGCAGCGAAACGCCTTCTGCACAGGCCTGATAATCCAGACACTCCATCATCCGGTGGTACGCTGTTCCCCGCAGCGCGCCTGAGGAAGCAGTCTGCTTACTGCCCTGCATAAATGCCGGTATATACGGGATCACCTCCGGTTCTTCAAAAAGGCTGTGCCCCTGTTCCTCCTCATAGGCTTTGAACTTCAGCTCAGACACGCTGAGCTTAGCCGGCATATCCTGCAGTTTCTGATGGGGATAGACATAGTTCAATTTTCCCGAGATATTTTCTCTCGTTTTTTTATCATACACTTTGTCTGCATCCACAGCTTCTATCATATCGGAAGCCGCCAGAGTACTCATCTGCTGCGTCAGTTCCTCTTCCACCAGTTCTTCCACGGACAACAGGCGCAAGGTCAGATCTCCCTCCGGCAATGCGCTTTCTGCCTCCACAGTACGGGATGGAAGTTCCATCTGAACAGCCAGTTTCTCCATGGCATGGCTTCCTCCCAGTGCCGGAAGAATCCAGTCCAGACAGGAGGAAGCAAAGAGAAGTTTCCCGTAACCAAGCGTCTTTTCTCCCGCCGCCTCCATAGCGGCTGTGATCTTTTTCTCCGCCTGTGACAGTGTTCCTGTCAGGATCAGCTTCTGCTCTGCCCGGGTCATGGCTACATACAGGATACGCAGCTCCTCTCCCAGAGTCTCTTCCCGCAGTATATTCTGGATCACCCGATGATACAGTGTTTCCTCACGGGTTCTCAGCCGGGTATCGATACAGGGTATACCGATACCCAGATCCGGATGCAGCGTTACCATCTCACGGGTATCTGTGAGATTAAAGTTCTTTCCCATACCTGCCACGATCACCACCGGGAATTCCAGACCTTTACTGTTATGGATACTCATGATGCGCACCATATCCGCGTCTTCTCCGCCGGTCTGAGCTTCACCAAAGTCCACTTCATATTTTTTCAGACTGTCAATATAACGGACAAAATGAAACAGTCCGCTGTAGCTTGTTTTTTCATATTCCGCCGCTTTCTCGATCAGCATCAGCAGATTGGCTCTTCTCTGCTCCCCTGCCGGCATGGCTGTGACCTCATCCAGATATCCGGTTTCTTCATACAGGCAGGTCAAAAGTTCCCTCACTGTAACGTACGAGGTTTTTTCACGAAGTTTTTCGTATGTTGACCAGAATTCTGTCAGCTTTGCCGCCAGCTCCGGTTCGCCGTCCGGGCTGTCCGGATACTTCCGGGCGCACACATAGAGCGGCTCTTTCGGTGCACAGTTTTTGATCCGGGCCAGTCCATCCGCATCCAGTCCCACAATGGGGCTGGTCAGCACAGAAGCCAGAGGGATTTCCTGGCGGGGATTATCCAGAATACGTAAGAAAGAAAGTACCACCATCACTTCCGGAGCACTGAAATACCCTACTCTTGACACGCTGCAGGAGGAAATGCCTCTGGATTTCAGGATTTGGGCAAACACATCCGACCAGCCCTTAAGGCTTCTGAGCAGGATCACGATATCGCCATAGCGCACTTTTCTCTTTTCGCCCGTTTTCCGGTCAAGAATCGTTTCTTTTCCTACCATCTTTCGGATGCGGTCCGCTACCAGAACAGCCTCCAGTTCTCTGGAAGAGGCCGTTTCTTTCGCCTCCGGCGTATCCTTTCCTATCAGCAGGATCTCTGTACCGTAGCCTTCCTCCGATGCGTCTTTCCACTTGGCGCCGGGATACAGATATACGGAAGGATCATAACTGATCCCTCCCAGGGATTTCGTCATGATCCGGGCAAAGATCCGGTTTACACTGTCGATCACCTGCGTCCGGCTTCGAAAATTTCTGTGCAGATCCACTCGCTGACAGTCATTTTCCTCCAGGGTATACGTATCGTATTTTTCCATAAACAGCTCCGGCCGGGCCAGACGGAATTTGTAGATGCTCTGCTTGACATCCCCCACCATAAACAGGTTGTGGATCCCCTGACTCTCCCTGCTCACTGCCGTCAGTATTTTTTCCTGCACAAGGTTGGAGTCCTGATACTCATCGATCATGATCTGACCATACTGACAGGACAGCTCCCGGGCTGCTTCTGTGCGTTCCTCGCCGCCATCTTCCGTCCGGTGGATCAGCGCCTGCAGCGCCAGATGCTCCACATCAGAGAAATCAAGAAGATTTTTCTCCTGTTTTGCCACATAGAAACTCTCTGTAAACCGTTCCGTCAAAGTGACCAGCCCCTGTACGGCCGGTTTAGCTATCTTAAGCTTTGCCAGTATTTCTTCCGGCGTGTCCTGAAAAAAGGCTGCCACGATCTTTTCCTGTACCATCTCCTTTTCCCGGCTTCTCAGTTCCTGCACTCTGAGTTTTCTTTCCTCCACCATTCCGGGAACAGTTTTTCTGGAAAGTGCCTTGGGCTTCCATCTTTTCAGGAAAGACTGCAGATGATCATACCCTTCCAGCGTCATAGCTTCCTCAAGGAAATCCCGGTCGGTCTCCAGGGCTTCCAGATACTGAGACGGGCCTCCCTCTGCCACAGATATCTCTCTGGCCTTTTCATTGAGCAAAAGTGCTTCCCTCAAAAGCTCTTTTGTCCGGATTTCCACCTGCACAAGCCAGTCTGATGCCAGAAGTTCCTCCACAGTTTCTGCCTCATAGGGTTTCAGACACTCCTTCAGCCAAACCTGGGGCCAGGGATGGCTCTGGGACAGAGCATACAGTTTAAGCACGGTATCCTCCAGCCGTTCATCACTGCGTCCGCTGTCCAGCGACTCCGCCAGCTGCATGAATTCGGGAGTTTTTTTCTCATATGATTCTTCCAGCACCTGTGCCAGTACATCCTGCATCAGAAGCTTCTGCTCGCCCTCGTCCGTGATACGAAAGCCCGGATCCAGGTCGATCTGCTGAAAATAATTTCGGATCACATAGGAACAGAATCCATCGATGGTGGTGATCTGCGCATGATGGATCAGTGTCGTCTGCCGCTGGAGATGCTCATTGTCCGGATCTGTCTCCAGCTTTTCCAGAAGCGCACGGGTCAGCCGCTCTTTCATCTGGGCAGCTGCTGCCCTGGTGAACGTCACCACCAACAGCTGATCCACATCCAGCGGATGATCTCCCTCACTGATCAGCTGCAGGATACGTTCCACCAGCACGGCTGTTTTCCCCGATCCGGCCGCTGCGCTCACGAGAATATTTCTCTCTCTAAGGTCAATGACCTTCTGCTGTTCCTCTGTCCATTGTACTGCCATATATTCTGCCCTTTCATCTTAGTATCTGTTCAGTACCTTCACAGATACGATTTTACTTGCCATCATACACTCTTCCGTCCAGGATCTCCTGCCACAGCCAGTCTTTGTTCTGCTTTCTCAGCGGACGCACACTGCAGCTGTTCAGTCTCGTATCAAAACCGCAGGCTTCGCTGTAGGCACAGAAATCGCAGGCTGTCCGTTCCCCTTTCTGATAGGGATTTTTCTCCGCTTTACCCTGCAGGATCTCCCGGCCGATCTGCACAGCCTTTTTCGCGGCATACTCCGTCAGTGCCGCAAACTGCCGGGCATCCGCCGCGGAAGAACGAGCACTTAAGGCTCCGTCTTTTTTTCGTTCCATAGGCAGCATCCGGGACCGGCATCCCGGCTCCAGATTTCTGTCCAGATGGAGATAAATCTGTTCTTCCGCCGAAACAAGGCCGCTCATCTTCAGTTCCTTCAGCCGCTCATCTTCCAGATCTGTTCCCTCATTTTTTTCGATCAGAGGATCTTTCATCTGGTAGTACAGCATAGCCGCCGGCTCCACTGTCATGTGCGGATGTTCTTTCTGCTGCATTTCCATGGCCGCTTTCAGATACAGGATCAGCTGCAGCTGCAGACCGTAATAGAAATCCTCCAGATCAAAGCTTTTGCTTCCTGATTTGTAGTCCACGATCCGCACCAGTATCTGCCCGTTTTCACTGTACAGATCAATACGGTCGATTTTTCCCATCAGGTACATACGGTCATCCTCCGACAGCGGCAG
This sequence comes from uncultured Lachnospiraceae bacterium, assembly GCA_945827805.1. Classification (GTDB taxonomy): domain Bacteria; phylum Bacillota; class Clostridia; order Lachnospirales; family Lachnospiraceae; genus UBA11957. The sequence continues at coordinate 7,194 of CALZOU010000017.1, read as the reverse complement.
ACACATACTGTCCAGAAAACTTCCACTGTCAAAGCTGACCTCAAAGCCGGACGGTTCAAAGTCACTGTCCTTTAATTCCTCTTTGATCGCCCAGATACTGCGCCGCAGAAGCTTCTCCACACGCTTTGCCATATATCGGTTTCTGGCCGTGCTCAGAAGGATCTGATTGCCATACGTTTCCATCACCTGCTCCAGACAGATATGGATCAGCTCCTCCTCCTTTTCCTCCGGCACAGTACACAACGTATACCCGGCTTCTCTGGCGAGATTGCCGAATGTTTCCACGCAGGCATGCAGAATGATACCCAGATCCAGGGTTCGGAAGGTATATTCCTCCCTCTCCTTCAGCCGAAGACCATACTGCAGAAAATGCGCATAGGCGCAGGCCGCGTAGCGCTCGATCCTGGACACACTGTTCATCAGCTGGTCGCCATACAGCGCCCGGGCAGCCGCCTGGCTGATCATATCGGGATGTTCTGAAGACGCAGCTGCCTTTACCAGACGGTCAATCTGCCTTTTTCCGTCCGTCTGCCCCAGAAACCATGCCAGAAGCTCTTTCATCTCCTCCGTAAACAGCTCCGGAGAAAGTCCTTTCATGCATTCCACCAGCAGTCTTTTTGCGTCAGCCCGGTTCTCCATATCACAGACATTCTTAAGAGAGCCGATATGCAAAACACGAAGTTCGGGAAAAAGTCTCGTCAGTGTGCCAAACAGATATGCGGGTCCGGTCTGTTCTCCTTTTGCACTGCTGACCGCATAGGATACCGTCAGCATTTCCGAGGGTTTTGTCAGATGCAGATACAGATAAAATCTCTGAATAAACATAGCTTCCCGCGGTGACGGTGCCAGTTCCATATCCAGCGAAGCCAGCGTATCCCTGTCGTTCTCCGACAAAAGTCCTCCTGCCGATACGCCGCCGGGAATAACCTGGTCATTTACGCCTACAAAAAACAGTGCTTTTACCGCCTTCACACGGGTACGCTCCACATCTCCCACCAGCACCTGATCCGCCGTCGGCGGAATAATACCGATCCGAAGCTCGGACAATCCTTCATCCATCAGCTGGGCAAAGTCCCGAAGCGAAATGGGCTCATCTCCCAGGATCTCTACCATCTTATCCATAAGATCCATCACGCTGCGGTACATCTGGGCATACTCTCTGGCCAGTACCAGTTCTCCCCGCTGTTCAAACTGCTGCCGTTTTCCTTCCATCTGCTGTTGGGCATGCAGGGAAACAAGCAGATCATACAAAGCCCTGCAGCAGCTTCCCACGGTTCTGTCTTTTGCATGCATGGCTTCTGTAAACGGTCCGATCTTTTCCATAATGCGAAGCCGCAGCGCTTCCATCACCGGTACCCGGGCCGGGTCCATGTACTGGCTATGGGCAAAAAAGCGGTTTTCCCAGGTTTTTCTGCCTTTTATCCCCAGGGCCAGGCAGTAATTTTCCAGCTCATCGATCTCTGCCTCTGTCAGATCAGAAATGCCGCTTCTCAGATATCGAAATACACTTTCATAGGAAAAGCTGCTGCTTTCCATATCCAAAATCGCCCGTATAGCTTCCGCCAGCGGATTGGAAAGTACTGTACGCCGGCTGTCCACAAAACAGGGAATCCCTGCCTTTTCAAAGGCCTGTCTGGCCTCCCATCCATAGGTTTCGAGATCTCCGGTGATCACTGCAATATCTCTATATCGGTATTCCTTTTCCCGAACAAGACGGCTGATCCGTCGGCTGACCTCCTCCATCTCCTTTGCCGGATTATCACAGGTAAATGTCTGTATATGCTTTGGCTCATCCGCAAATACTTTCCGTTCAAAACGAAACAGCTGTTTTTTTAAAAAACGGAGATCTTCCCTTTCCCCGTATCTGTCCCGGTCTGAATCCGATATCCTCACCGGCTCATCCACAAAAACCTTCTCCTCACGGGCCAGCTGGCACAGGGAACGTATGGTCTTTTTGGTCATGTACGACAGACGGTGCATACTGCATTTTCCAAAAGGATCCTCCCCATCGTCCAGCGTCAACGTAATATATACCTGGGGACAATGCCGCAGCAACGCACCGATCAGTCGATTCTGTATAGGGGTAAATCCGGTAAAACCATCCAGCACCACGGTAGTCCCCTTCATGCTTGAAGAAAGAGGAATAACCCGGCATAAAAGATCCAGAATTTCCTCGGAGGTCACATAATGCTCCGAAAGAAATTCCTCAAATCCCCGATACAGTATTTCCATATCCTTCAGTTTTTCCCGAAGGAGAGTATTTCCGTTAATACTCTGTCCGATATTTTCCAGATCCCCGGGAGAAACATCGTACTGCATAAACTCAGAAAGCATAGATTTGGCCTCCCGGATATACCCCGGGCGCTGCATTTTTCTTCCCAGCACATGCAGTTCATCCTTTTTCTTCTGTGCCACACGCTTTAAGACCATGGTTTTTCCCATATCCTCCAGCACCGGCGGAACCTGGTATCCAGTCTCCATAAACAGCCGGTGGGCCAGACGGGTAAAGCTGGACACGTCAATATTTAAAAGGCCTTTCCTCGGATGCCGGGAGGCCATCTCGATCTGTGTCTGCATGGTAAACTGATCCGGCACCAGGATCAGAAAATTCTCCGTCGGTTTCTCCATGGATTCCCGGATGATTTTTTCATAAATATAGTGAGATTTGCCGCTGCCGGCACTTCCCAGGATCAGCTGTAATGCCATGATCATTCCTCCCGCTGCTTTATCAGAGCATTTTTTCTGTGTATTTAAGTGTATCACGCTTTATTTTTCCGAACAATCATAATTTCCCCTGTCTGACATAGGATATAGAAAGTAAGGAAAGGAGCTGTCATTATGAGTTCCCGTACCAGAATCGTGGTTCTACATATGAAAGAGATCATTTACTCTCTGATCTTTGCCGCCTTTGCCGTAGTAATGCTCATACTTCTGTTCATCATGTTTCGCTCCAGGCAGGTGGATCAGGGCACAGCAGATAAAGCCACATTTTCTGATGCCGTGTATATCCCCGGAGTCTACTCCGCCACCGTGTCATTGAATGATTCCTCCTTCGATGTGCAGGTACGCGTAGATGCTGACCACATCAACAGCATCGAACTGGTAAACTTAAGCGAAACGATCCAGACCATGTACCCTCTGGTAGAATCCTCCCTGGAGGATCTGTCTGCGCAGATTCTGGACAGCCAGTCCACCGAAAATCTGACCTGCCGGGAGGACAGCCGCTATACCTCAGCTCTCCTTCTCAATGCCATCAACAGTGCTCTGGCCAAGGCCAAAGCATGACAACGCAAAAAAAGGTTCACCGGACCTTTTTCATATGCATGGCAGCAAAAAACAGCCCCACAAACCGCACGGTCATATTCTCCGTTCCGTTTGGGGGCTGTCTGCTGTCTTTATGCCAGTTTCTCGATTTCTTCCATCCAGACTGTCACGCAGGCGTCACTGGGCATACGCCAGTCGCCTCTGGGAGATACGGCCACGCTGCCGACTTTCGGTCCGTCCGGCAGGCAGGATCTCTTAAACTGCTGCATAAAAAATCTTCGATAAAAGGTCTTCAGCCATTTCAAAATTACATCTTTGTCATACACTCCGTCAAAAGAAGCAAGGGCCAGGCGATAGATCTTTGCCGGCGAAAAACCGAGACGCAGCATATAGTACAGGAAAAAGTCATGCAGCTCATACGGGCCCACCAGATCCTCCGTTTTCTGGGAGATCACACCGTCCTTTGGCGGCAAAAGCTCCGGACTCACCGGTGTATCCAGTACATCCAGAAGGATGGCACTTAACTTTTCATCCTCACAGGTATCCGCAAAATAGCGCACCAGATGGCGGACCAGTGTTTTTGGCACGGAAGCATTTACGCCATACATAGACATATGGTCTCCGTTGTAGGTAGCCCACCCCAGCGCCAGCTCAGAAAGATCACCGGTACCGATCACCATACCACCTGCCTGATTCGCCACATTCATCAGGATCTGCGTTCTTTCTCTGGCCTGGGCATTCTCGTAAGTTACATCATGCACGTTGATATCATGGCCGATATCTCTGAGATGGATCGTCACCGCCTCTTTGATATCCACTTCCTTCAGCGTGGCGCCAAGCTGTCTGGTCAGCGTACAGGCATTGTTATAGGTTCTGTCTGTGGTGCCAAAACAGGGCATGGTCACACAGGTGATCTTGCTTCTGTCCATTCCCAGAAGATCAAAAGCACGGGCGGTCACCAGCAGCGCCAGAGTGGAATCCAGGCCTCCGGAAATACCGATCACAGCACTCTGACAATGAGTATGCTCCAGACGCTTTTTCAGACCCATGGCCTGAATATTCAGGATCTCATTACAGCGCCTGTCCCTGTCCGCCTTAACGCCGGGTACAAAGGGCTGTGGGTCAAAATGGCGGCTTAGCGGGGTTTCCTCCCTTTCCAGAGAAAATTCTGTCACTTGATAGCCTTCCATATCCTGCGTCGGATAGGTGGTCATTTTTCTTCTCTCTCCCACCAGGCGATACACATCCACTTCTGAACATATGGTCTGATTTTTAAATCGTTCCGCTTCCGCCAGAAGGGATCCGTTCTCCGCGATCAGACTGTGGCCGCCAAAAACCAGGTCAGTGGAGGACTCGCCCTCTCCTGCAGTGGCATAAATGTATCCACAGATCAGGCTGGCCGACTGGGAAGATACCAGCATCCGGCGATAACTGTCTTTGCCTGTCATCTCATCAGAAGCTGACAGGTTCACAATCAATGTGGCTCCCGCCATGGCATGGCCTGTGGATGGCGGACAGGGCACCCAGAGATCCTCGCAAATCTCTGCTGCCACCTTAAGTTCGGGAAGAGTATCGCAGACAAACAGCTGACAGCTGCCAAAGGGCACCATTTTTTCTCCCAGATGCACCTGGGTCACTTCTTTCGGTCCTGAGGTAAAATGACGGCCTTCATAGAATTCCGCATAAGTGGGAATATGTGTCTTTGGCACCAGGCCAAGAATATTTCCCCGGTGCAGAATAGCAGCCACATTAAACAGCTTTCCATATATTTCCATGGGAAGTCCCACAAAAATCAGAGCATCCACATCCACAGTTTCCTCTGCCAGATTAAACAGCTCTTCTCTGGCGGATGTCAGCAGGGCACTTTGCCAGAACAGATCCTGACACGTATATCCCGTCAGGCACAGTTCCGGGAGTACCATGATCTTTGCATGCATTCCCTGCATCTCCCGTATCTTTTTCAAAATAGCTATTCTGTTGGCTTTCGGATCAGCCACACTGATCTTCGGAATCGCTGCCGCAACCCGGACAAATCCATCTTTCATCTCTGTCTCCTATCTGGGTTACTGTTCACTGGCAAGCCGGTAAACAGTAACTTATCTGGTACACTGTCTGTACAGTTCTTTGATTTCCTCCACGGAAAATGTATAGTTCGTATTGCAGAAATGGCAGTTCAGTTCTATGGGTTTTCCATCATTGATCATACTCTTTAACTCTTTTTTACCTACACTGATCAATGCTCTGGATACCCTCTCCTTACTGCAGTTACAATAAAAAGAAGCATCGATCGTATCGTTGATCGTCATATCCATATCTTCCAGAAGATACTCAAGCATAGTCTCCGGCGTATAGCCCTGCTCCAGAAGCCCTGTCACAGAATTTACTTTCGCAATATTTTTTTCCAGCTGTGATATGGTCTTTTCTTCGGCAAAGGGCATCAGCTGGACAATAAATCCGCCCGCCTGCTTCACAGTATTGTCATGTTCCATCAGTACCCCAAGCCCCACCGCGGAGGGTACCTGCTGACTGGTGGCAAAATAATACGTCAGATCCTCAGCGATCTCGCTGGTCTGCAGCATGACCTGCCCATTGTATGGTTCCTTCAGGCCCATATCCATAATAACATTCAAAAATCCGGGACCAATGGCGCCGGCCACATCCAGCTTGCCTTTATCGTTGGCATGGATCAGCACCTCGGGATTTCCCACATAACCTTTGACATGGCCATGAGAATCCGCCGTCACCGTGATGCCGTTAATGGGGCCGCTTCCCTGGATCTGCAGTGTCAGGATATCATTATCCCCCTTCATCATCACACCCATCATCAGACCGCCTGTCAAAAGACGACCCAGAGCTGCGGTCGCCACCGGACTCGTATTGTGTGCCTTTCTGGCATATTCCACTGTTTCTCTCGTGGTCGCGGCAAAAGCCCGTACCTGTCCTCCTGCCGCCGTAGCGCGGACAATATAGTCTTTTTTCTCCATAGTTCGTCACCTCATATTTCCTATTTCCCCTGTTCTCTGGCGATCACATAGACCCTCTCGCACTCCTCTGTGGCGGGTTCATGGGTAAACGCGTCGTACATGGCAATCAGCTCCATGCCGCTTTCCCGGATCAGTTCCCCGATCTCTGTCAGAGAATAGGCGCGCTGTTCATGAAATTCCTCAAAGCGGTCAAAACGGCCGTCTTCTTCATCCCGGATAAACAGCGTCAGATCGTACTCATTGATCTTTTCCTCTTCATCAAAATAATTTTCCCAGATAAAGCTGGCTTCCTCCCGGTTTTCCGCAATGGTCGTCTCACCCATATCCCGATACTTCTTCGTGGTGTTAAGATCAAAAATGAACATCCCGCCGGGATCCAGATAATTATTTACCAGGCGAAATACCTGTAACAGATCCTCTTCTTCCAGAATATAGTTCATGGAATCGCAGACACTGACGATGGCCCTGACCGTACCGTAAAGCTCAAACTCACGCATATCCTGTAAAAGATACAGAATATTCAATCCGGAAGCATCCTTTTTCTCCATGGCGATTTCCAGCATGTCCGGAGAAAGATCCGATCCGATCATATCGTATCCCGCCATGGCCAGACGTTCTGTCATGCTCCCGGTACCACAGCCAAGTTCCAGAACCAGACCGTCACATATGCCATATTCCCGCAAAAGTCCGATCAGATATGCGCTCCAGCCGTCATAATCAATATTGTCCATGAACGTGTCATAAACCTGTGCAAAACTCTGATACGATGCCATCGTTTTCCCTCCTGTCTGTTTTCTGATATATTAACTCAAACTACTCACTTTGGGTATCGTCCTGAGTTTCTCCCTGATCCCCCTGGGCATTATCCTGACCATTTTCCTGAGTTCCCTGAGTATTATCCTGACTTTATACCTGAGTTGCCTGGGTATTCTCCTGTCCATACTCA
>CALZOU010000016.1 GCA_945827805.1 uncultured Lachnospiraceae bacterium | reverse complement strand
AAAATCGTCAAAGCCAGTAAAATCAATAGATTTAGGCTTGACAGAATAGGAAGGAAAGGAGGAACAACATGGGGCTTATTAAAGAATTTAAAGAGTTCGCTCTGAAAGGAAATGTTGTGGACATGGCTGTCGGCGTTATCATCGGTGGTGCTTTCGGTACTATCGTTAAATCACTGGTCGACGATGTACTGATGCCCTGCATGGGAATGCTTACAGGAGGTGCTGATTTTACCGGATTCAAGATTCAGCTGGGGCCGGAGAATTTCCTGAATTACGGTAATTTTATTCAGTCTATCGTGAATTTCCTGATCATTGCCGTTTCCATTTTTGCCATGGTCAAGGTGATGAATACCGCTACCGCAAAACTGAAAAAGAAAGAAGAAGAGGCTGCTGCCGCGGAGCCGCCGAAACCGACACAGGAAGAACTGCTGGCAGAGATCAGAGATCTTCTGAAAGAAAAAAATGCATAAGGAAAACCGATTAAAGGAGTTTTAAACATAAAATGGATTTTATTTTTACTTCAGGCTTTGACTGGATGATGGCAGCATTTATGCTGATCTGTGCGATCCTTCTGGTATTGCCGGTGGGAGAGACGATTCTTGATTATCTGACACCAAAGGACAATTTCAACAACAAGCAGATATTTAAGGGCGAAACCAGAAAAAAATATAAGAGAGCATTGATCATATTTTGTCTGGTACTGTGTGTGATCGAGGCATCTGCTGCGCTGATCGTGCCGATCTGGCCGACCTACTCGATGATTTATATTCTGTTCATCCTTGCAGACCTTCTGGGCTTTGGTGCATACGGGAAAAAACTTAACCAGCAGCAGTAGATACCGGGAAGCTGCTTAAATAAACAGGGGTGATAAGCATCCTGTTAACAGAGGTTGTGTATATGAAAAAAGAACTATACAGATTGCAGGCAAACTATGACGGCCTGCCGCTTGAGGTCATGACCGTTATTCCGGATAATTCTCCCCGGGCAGTGCTGGTCATCCATCATGGCATGTGTGAACATAAGGAACGGTATCTGTGGTTTATGCAGCAGATGGCAGAGACGGGCTATGCCTGTGTCATCGCGGACATGCGGGGGCATGGTGCCAGCGTGTACAGCGAGGACGATCTGGGATATTTCAACAAAACAGATACAAAAGGTGTTGTGCTGGATCTGCATCAGGTCGTCTATTTTGCAAAAGATATGTTTCCGGGACTTCCGCTGGTGCTCATGGGGCACAGCATGGGTTCCCTGGTAGTCAGGGCATACATAAAAGCACACGATTTTGATCTGGCAGCAGTGATCCTGTGCGGCGCGCCCTGCAAAAATATGGCATCGAAGTTTGGCTATCTGATGACCAGGATCATGGGACTTGGTGCAGGCAGTCATCGGCGAAGCAGGATCATGTACCAGATGGCAATGGGCGGCTACGATAAAGCCTTTAAAAAAGAAAGAAAACAAAACGCATGGCTTAGCGTAGACAAACAGAACTGTAATCAGTTCGAGACAGATCCTCTGTGTGGTGTCCCCTTCACCATAGATGGATATCGCACCCTGACAGGTCTTCTGTCCGAAGTATTTGATAAAAAAGGCTGGGAGACAACAGATCCACAGCTTCCGATCCTTCTGATCGGCGGAAGCGATGATCCTGTCATGGGCGGTGTCAAAGGCTTCCGTCACACGGTACACTTTCTTCGCGGCTGCGGCTACACAAACGTCCGCGGCAAACTTTATGCCGGCTACCGTCACGAGATCCTGAACGACACCTGCAAAGAACAGGTCATTCGCGATCTCAAAATCTGGCTGAAACACAATGTCAGTCAATAAATAATATCTACCACGCTCCTGACCACATCAAAGTCAGGAAAAAGACAGGGCACAGGAGCTGAGGTATATATATTCTCACTCCGCGACTTTAGCGAGCACGACTTTGAGACTACAGGCTCAAAGCGAGCGCAGCAGGAGCAGAGAGAGAATATATATACCTCAGCTCCTGTGCCCTGTCTTTTTCCGTTCGTATCTGTTCGGTCCCCGAACCCAGTCTTTTTCCGTCCGTATCAAGTAACTTCCGTCCGTCCTCCACAAAAAAATCCCTCCCACACTCATTGCAACCCACCTCCTCTTATACTATAATAGAATATAATGTCCGAAAATTATCAAATACTTTAACATACACAAAAAAGGAGAACCCAAATGAGCAAAGCAGATAAAATATTCAAAACCATGTGCCGTGACATCCTCGACAACGGCTGCAGCACAGAAGGCGAAAAAGTAAGACCGAAATGGGACGACGGAAGCTTTGCCTACACCATAAAACGTTTCGGCGTAGTCAACCGCTACGACCTGCGGGAAGAATTCCCCGCCCTGACCCTGCGAAAGACAGGCCTCAAAAACGCTTTTGACGAGATCCTCTGGATCTGGCAGAAAAAATCCAACAATATTAAAGATCTGGGCAGCCATATCTGGGACAGCTGGGCAGACGAAAACGGTTCCATCGGCAAGGCCTATGGCTACCAGCTGGGTGTAAAGCATCAGTACAAAGAAGGCATGATGGATCAGGTGGACCGGGTGCTTTACGATCTTAAACACAATCCTTACAGCCGTCGGATCATGACTAACATCTATGTGCATCAGGATCTGCACGAAATGGGCCTGTATCCTTGCGCCTATTCCATGACCTTCAACGTGATCCAGGAAAAAGGCAAAGACAGACTTACCCTGAATGCCATCCTGAACCAGCGAAGCAACGATGTACTGACCGCCAACAACTGGAACGTAGCGCAGTACGCTCTGCTTCTCATGATGATCGCTCAGGTATGTGACATGGAGGCCGGAGAGCTGGTACACGTGATCGCGGATGCCCATATCTATGATCGCCATATTCCGCTGATCGAAGAACTGATCACCAGAGAAGAACACCCGGCACCAAAAGTATGGCTGAATCCGGAAATCAAAGATTTTTATCAGTTTACGGTGGATGATCTGCATGTGGAGGATTATGTGACGGGACCGCAGATCAAAAATATTCCTGTAGCAGTATAAGAAAACAGCGCGGGAACAAAGCCGCAGCAAAACAGGATATAAAGCGGAAGTAAAATACAAAATAAGAAAACAGTAATACAATAAGGCAGCTATAGAACAGAACAGCACAGGAAAAGGAGTATACATGAGAGCAATCGTAGCAGCAGACGAACACTGGGGGATCGGAAAAGACAACCGTCTGTTAGTCAGCATTCCCCAGGATATGAAATTTTTCAGAAACGAGACCACCGGAAATGTGGTGATCATGGGAAGAAAGACACTGGAAAGCTTTCCGGGAGGCAGACCCTTGCCGAACCGCAAAAATATCGTATTGACCAGAGATCCATCCTACACCGTAAAGGATGCCACAGTTGTACACAGTGTGGAAGAGGCGCTGGAAGCAGTAAAAGAATATCCGAAGGATATGGTCTACTGTATCGGCGGAGACAGTGTATATCAGCAGTTTTTGCCGTATTGTGACACCGTATTTGTGACAAGGATCCATTTTACCTATGAGGCGGATGCCTTTTTTCCGGATCTTGACAGTAATCCGGAATGGGAGCTGGCAGGAAACAGTGAAGAACAGACCTATTTTGATCTGGAATATGAATTTGACCGATATGAGAGAAAGCAGTAAGGACTAAGCAGCATGGATGTTTTTAATATAGGAGAACAGATTTTAAACAGTGTACAGGATGCTGTAAACAGCGGAGATTATTCTAATTTAAGCCGTACCATCCGAAATGCGGTAAACGGCGGCGGTGATGCCAGTTACTGGTCTGTAGATATGCCCGGGACGAAGTACACAGGAACCGGAAAGTCTGCACAGAAGACAGCGGATGCCTCTCATAAAACCGCATCGCAGCAGAAAAAACCAGCCGGATCTTCAAATGCAAACGGCAATCTGCCAGCACCGTATATGCGTAATGTACCGGGATCCACTTCAGGCCTGGTGATGGAATGTATAGGTTTTCCCCTGGCAGGACTCAGCTGCCTTATGATGCTGGGCAGTGCAGCGGTTTCCGTAGTGGCCGGCCTGTTTGGCGCTGCTGTGGCGGGTGCTTCTGTGTTTGGGGTGATGACTCTGGCATCCTTTGGTGTGGGTCTGGCCGGTTTTGTAAAGCGCAGTCGGGCAAAACGATACAGACAGTATGTACAGAAGCTCACCGGTAAAGATTACTGTGCCATAGATGATCTGGCTGCGGCAGTGGGACGCAAACGGAAATATGTACTGAAAGATCTGCAGAACATGATCGACCGCGGATTTTTCCTGGAAGGCCGTTTTGATGAAAAAAAGACAACATTTCTCGGCACCAATGCCATGTATCAGCAATATCTTCTGGCCCAGGAATCCATGAAACAGAGAGAAGAAAGAGAAGCCCGGAAGAAGGCGGAAGAGGAAAAAATCTACAGCAATCCCCATATGACCGAGGAGAGCCGCCAGCTGTTAAAAGAGGGACGATCTTATATTCAGCATATCCGGGAGTGCAATGATGCGATTCCCGGAGAGGAGATCTCGGCCAAGCTTTACCGTCTGGAGGAGATCATGACCAGGATATTTAATCAGGTGGAGAAACAACCCCAGCTGGCAGCGGATCTGAGAAAATTTATGAATTATTATCTGCCCACCACAGCTAAGCTTGTGGAGGCATATAAAGAGCTGGATGCCCAGCCTGTGGAGGGAGAAAATATTTCCCGCACCAAGAAAGAAATCGAAGAGACACTGGATACGATCAATGAGGCCTTTGAGAAGCTTTTGGACAGCTTTTTTGAGGAAAAGGCATGGGATATATCTTCAGACATTAATGTGATGAAAAGCATGCTGAAGCAGGACGGTATGACTGACAGAGATTTTTCGTAACGGTCTGGAGCTGGACGAAGCACTTGCTGGGAGGGCTGTAAGAACAGATTTAAGGTGTGAGCAAACCCTATCGGTGCAGCCGAACCATGAGTTTGCGAATCGTATCGGTGAAGATATTGAACAGATATGATGAAGATAACCATTTTGGGAGGTAAATTATGCAGGATGAATTTGATGTAATGACAGGTACAGTAACTCCGTCACTGAGCTTTGGCGTACAGCCGGAGCCGGAGCTCCCGGCAGAGAAGAAGCCGGAAGAGGTAAAACCGGCAGAGCCTGTGGATGACAGCATTCTTTCCGATGAGGAAAAACAGCAGGTGGAAGAGTTTTCCAAAAAGATCGATCTTCGCAATTCCGCAGGTATCCTGCAGTACGGTGCAGGAACACAGCAGAAGATGGCTGATTTTTCAGAAAAAGCCCTGGAGCGTGTGCGCACAAAGGATCTGGGCGAAGTTGGCGGCCTGATCGGCGGTCTGGTGGGCGAGCTGAAAAGCTTCGATGTGGAGGAAGAAGAGAAGGGATTTTTCGGTTTCTTCAAAAAACAGGGCAATAAGCTCACCAATCTCAAGGCGAAATATGATAAAGCAGAAGCCAATGTGGACAAGATCGTAGACACTCTGGAGAGCCACCAGGTGGTTCTGATGAAGGATATCGATATGCTGGATAAGATGTATGAGATCAATCTGGCCTATTATAAGGAACTTACCATGTATATTCTGGCAGGACGCAAAAAACTGGCAGAGGTGCAGGAAAAGGAACTTCCGGCCATGCTTGCCAAGGCCCAGGCCAGCGGCCTTCCGGAGGATGCCCAGGCAGTCAAGGATCTGCAGAGTCAGTGCGACCGTTTTGAAAAGAAACTGCATGATCTGGAGCTGACCCGTATGATCTCCATGCAGACGGCGCCGCAGATCCGTATGGTACAGAGTTCGGACACCATGATGGCAGAAAAGATCCAGTCCACGATCGTCAATACGATTCCACTGTGGAAAAGCCAGATGGTCATCGCCCTCGGTGTGGAGCATTCCACAGAGGCAGCGAAGGCCCAGCGTGCCGTCAGTGATATCACCAATGAGCTGTTAAAGAAAAACGCGGAGAAATTAAAGACAGCCACCATCGAGACAGCAAAAGAGTCCGAGCGCGGCATTGTGGACATGGAGACATTGAAAGCTACGAATGAAAGCCTGATCTCCACTCTGGATGAGGTGATGAAAATCCAGACAGAAGGACGGGCGAAGCGTGTTGCTGCGGAAAACGAGCTGCGCAGCATGGAAAATCAGCTTAAGGAAAAGCTTCTGGAAATCAGAACCAAATAAAATGCAGAAAAGAGGAACTGTACCATGTATCGTGATCATACAAAAGTAATACAGATCGGCAATGTAAAGATCGGCGGGGGAAATCCTGTCCGTATTCAGTCTATGACAAATACAAAAACGGAGGATGTGAATGCCACCGTGGCACAGATCCTCGCTCTGGAAAATGCGGGATGTGAGATCATCCGCTGTGCCGTTCCCACACTGGAGGCGGCACAGGCATTAAAAGAAATAAAAAAGCAGATCCATATTCCATTGGTGGCGGATATCCATTTTGATTATACCCTGGCTATCGCTGCCATGGAAAACGGCGCAGACAAGATCCGCATCAATCCCGGCAATATCGGCAGTCAGGAGAGGATCGCTGCCGTGGTAAACTGTGCAAAGGAGCGAAATATTCCGATCCGTGTAGGCGTAAACAGCGGCTCTCTGGAAAAGGAGCTGGTGGAGAAATACCATGGTGTCACAGCAGACGGTCTGGTGGAGAGTGCTTTGGATAAAGTACGAATCATCGAAGATCTGGGCTATGATAATCTGGTCATCAGTATTAAATCCTCCGATGTCATGATGTGTGCCGAGGCCCACGAAAAGATCGTTAAACTGACAAATTATCCGCTGCATGTGGGTATCACCGAGGCGGGTACCCTGTATGCAGGAAATATCAAATCCGCTGTTGGACTGGGTATCATCCTGTCCCAGGGCATCGGTGATACGATCCGTGTGTCTCTGACCGGCGATCCTCTGGAGGAGATCAAATCGGCCAAGAGGATTTTAAAAACACTGAATCTTCGTACCGCAGGTATCGAAGTGGTTTCCTGTCCCACCTGTGGACGTACTCAGATCGATCTGATCGGTCTGGCCAATAAGGTGGAGACCATGGTGCAGGAATTTGAGCATCTGAACATTAAGGTGGCCGTTATGGGCTGTGTGGTAAACGGACCCGGAGAGGCAAAAGAGGCAGATATCGGTATTGCCGGCGGTAAGGGTGTCGGTATTCTGATCAAACACGGGGAGATTATCCGCAAAATGCCGGAGGAAGAGCTCCTTGATAGTCTGTATCAGGAATTAAAGCATTGGAATGAGTAATATGGAAAAAAAGGTATCGGAAGTATTTCCGAATCTGAAGCTTCCGGCAGGATTGTCGGATCTGATGGATATTTCCACGGTGAGAAAGGTAGCCATCAATCCGGATCATACGCTTTTGTGTGTCTATCTTGACAGTTCCCAGTGGATTGCCAAGGAGGACATCTATCAGCTGGAGAGTCTGATCGAGCGGCAGCTGTTTCAGAGTGTGAAGCTGAGAGTGCATATTATTGAGCACTTTCATCTGTCGAAACAGTATACGGTGCAGAATTTTTATGAGATGTACCGGCCAAGTATTCTGCTGGAACTGGAACGTTATAATAAAGTCATCTACAGCATGTTCAAAAATGCGAAGATCTCCTTTAAGGACGAAAAGACCATGTGCATGGTACTCCCCGACGCTGTGATCTCCCGGGAAAAATATGAGCATCTGGAAGAAATTCTGGAGAAGATCTTTGTGCAGCGCTGTGGGCTGGATTTCTGTCTGGAAAGTTCTTTTCAGCCGGTATCCGGTGAAGACAGAGAAAAAGAGAAGAAAGAACAGATCAACGATTATGTGAATCGTCTGATGCAGCATGTGAAGGAAATCCGGGAACAGAATCAGCTTGTTGCTGAGCCTTCGGAAAGTAAGGCAAAAGAAAAAAATGCGGAGAAGAAGAAAGAGACTGTCTCCGGCAAAGAAAAAGGAGCGGAAAAAACTGCTTCTGCAAAAGGACGCCGTGTGCCCGGACCGGCTGCCGAAAGAAGAAGCTTCCGGGCAGTGAAAAAATCAGACAATCCCGATGTGATCTACGGACGCGATCCGGAAGAGGCTACGATCGATATTGAGACCATCTCCGGTGAGATGGGTGAGGTGACCATCCGCGGTCAGGTGCTGACCATGGAATCCAGAGAGATCCGCAATGAAAAGACGATCCTGATGTTTAATGTGACGGATTTTACGGACACGATCACAGTCAAGATGTTTCTGGAAAATGATCAGGTGCCGGAAATCACAGGCCGCCTGAAAAAGGGCGGTTTCGTCAAAATAAAGGGACGGACCACCATTGATAAATTCGACCATGAGCTCAGTATTGCCAGTGTACAGGGCATAAAGAGCATCGGTTCCTTTGTGACAGCAAGAGAGGATCATGCGGCGAAAAAGAGGGTGGAACTGCACTGTCATACCAAAATGAGTGACATGGATGGCGTTTCGGATGCGTCAGCCATAATCAAGCGGGCCAAATCCTGGGGCCATCCGGCGGTGGCGGTGACAGATCACGGTGTAGTACAGGCTTTTCCAGAGGCCAGTCACACGTATGATGCCGTTGCCGACGATGATTTCAAGGTGATCTACGGCGTAGAGGCTTATCTTGTGGACGATCTGAAGGATATCGTGTATGGTTCCAAAGGTCAGTCCATTGACAGTGATTTTGTTGTTTTTGATATAGAGACCACCGGTTTTTCCCCGGTGAAAGATAAAATAATAGAGATCGGTGCCGTCCGGGTGGAAAAGGGGCAGATTACAGCCCGTTTTTCCGAGTTTGTCAATCCCCGGGTGCCGATTCCTTTCAGAATCGAGAATCTGACGGGGATCAACGATGGAATGGTGGCAGATGCCGAGCCCATCGAAGTGATCCTGCCGAAATTTATGCAGTTCTGTGAGGGTGCTTCTCTGGTTGCTCACAATGCCGATTTTGATATGAGCTTTATCATGCGAAACTGTGAGCTTCTTGGCATAGAGAGGGAGTTTACCTACGCAGATACGGTGGGAATGGCCAGATTTCTCCTGCCGGGCTTGAACCGGTTTAAGCTGGATACTGTGGCGAAGGCGGTAGGTGTCCGGCTGGATAATCACCACCGGGCAGTGGACGATGCCAACTGTACGGCGGAAATTTTTGTGAAATTTGTGGCTATGTTAAAGGAGAGGGAAATCTTTGACCTGGATCAGCTGAATGAGACAGGAAAGGTATCCCCGGATACAGTGAAAAAGCTGCCTACCTACCATGCCATCATTCTGGCTAAGAACGATGCAGGGCGGGTCAATCTGTACCGGCTGATCTCCGAGTCTCATCTTAACTATTATGCCAGAAGGCCGAGGATACCAAAGAGCCTGTATATGAAATACAGGGAAGGATTGCTTCTCGGCTCTGCCTGTGAGGCAGGAGAACTGTTTCGGGCACTGGTGCGGGGCGCTTCCGACCAGGATATCGCCCGTATTGTAGAATTTTATGATTATCTGGAGATCCAGCCCATCGGCAACAATGCATTTATGTTGAGAGATGAGGACAGTCCTGCCAATACAGAGGAGGATCTTCAGGAGTATAACCGGCGGATCGTACAGCTGGGAGAACAGTTTCACAAGCCGGTGGTGGCTACCTGTGATGTGCATTTTCTGGATCCTCAGGACGAGATCTACCGACGGATCATCATGAAAGGCAAGGGCTTTGGTGACGCGGATGATCAGGCACCGCTGTACCTTCGCACCACGGAGGAAATGCTGAAGGAATTTGCCTATCTGGGTTCGGATAAAGCGGAAGAAGTGGTGGTGACAAACACCAACAGGATCGCCAATATGATCGATAATCTCTGTCCGCTTCGCTCAGGAAAATTCCCGCCGGTCATCGAAAACTCCGATGGCATGTTAAGAGACATCTGCTACAACAGGGCTCATGAGATCTACGGCGAAGAGCTGCCGAAGATCGTGGAGGAGCGTCTGGAAAGAGAACTGAACTCCATTATTTCCAACGGGTACTCGGTTATGTATATCATTGCCCAGAAACTGGTGTGGAAGTCCAACGAAGACGGATATCTTGTAGGCTCCCGAGGCAGTGTCGGTTCGTCTCTTGCGGCCACCATGTCGGGTATTACTGAGGTAAATCCTCTGCATGCCCACTACTATTGTGAATCCTGTCATTATTATGATTTTGATTCGGATCTGGTCAAAAGCTTTACCGGCCGTTCCGGCTGTGATATGCCGGATAAAGACTGTCCGGTGTGCGGAAAACCTCTGAAAAAAGAGGGATTTGATATCCCCTTTGAGACCTTTCTGGGATTTAAGGGAGATAAGGAGCCGGATATCGACCTGAACTTCTCCGGTGAGTACCAGAGTAAGGCCCACAAATATACGGAAGTAATTTTCGGCGCGGGGCAGACCTTCCGTGCCGGCACCATAGGTACGCTGGCGGAAAAAACCGCTTTTGGTTATGTAAAAAACTATTACGAAGAAAAGGGTATACATAAACGTAACTGTGAGATCGACCGTATCGTTGCAGGATGTACCGGTATTCACAGAACCACCGGACAGCATCCCGGCGGTATCATCGTACTGCCTTACGGTGAGGACATCAATTCCTTCACCCCGGTGCAGCATCCGGCCAACGATCAGACCACGGATATTATTACGACCCATTTTGATTACCATTCCATCGATTCCAACCTGCTGAAGCTGGATATTCTCGGACACGATGATCCGACAATGATCCGTATGCTTGAGGATCTGACGGGGCTTAATGCCTGTGAGATCCCTCTGGACAGTAAAGAAGTCATGTCGCTGTTTCAGAATACGGATGCATTGAAGATCACACCGGAGGATATTGGCGGATGTCCCCTGGGATGCCTTGGTGTTCCCGAGTTTGGTACAGATTTCGCCATGCAGATGCTTCTTGATACACAGCCTACTGAGCTTTCGGATCTGATCCGAATCGCAGGTCTGGCTCATGGTACGGATGTATGGCTGGGCAATGCCCAGACGCTGATCAAAGAGGGAAAATGTACCATTTCCACGGCCATCTGTACCCGAGACGATATCATGACGTACCTGATCAGCAAGGGTATGGACAATGCCCAGTCTTTTACGATCATGGAGAGTGTGCGTAAGGGTAAAGGGTTAAAGCCGGAATGGGAAACAGCCATGCGGGAGCACGATGTGCCGGAATGGTATATCTGGTCCTGTAAAAAGATCAAATATATGTTCCCGAAGGCCCACGCGGCGGCTTACGTGATGATGGCCTGGCGAATCGCCTGGTTTAAGATCTTTCAGCCGCTGGCTTACTATGCGGCATTTTTCAGTATCCGTGCCACAGCGTTCAGCTATGAGATCATGTGTCTGGGGCGGGAAAGACTGGAATACTATCTGGAGGATTACAAAAAAAGAAAAGATACACTGTCCAAAAAAGAACAGGATACCTTAAGGGATATGCGTGTGGTACAGGAAATGTATGCCCGGGGCTATGAGTTTATGCCGGTGGATCTGTATAAGGCTCAGGCTCACCGTTTCCAGATCATAGACGGCAAGCTGATGCCGGCTCTGGATACCATAGACGGTCTGGGCGATAAAGCGGCTGACGCTGTGGTGCTGGCAGCCATGGACGGACCGTTTTTGTCAAAGGACGATTTCCAGAACCGCACCAAGGTGTCAAAAACCGTGATCGCACTGATGGATGATCTGAAGATCTTCGGTAATCTGCCGCAGTCCAATCAGATCTCGTTGTTTGATTTCACCGCTTAGAAGCGATGATATAAAGGGGGAATTTTTACATGAATGCAATGGAAGTTAAACTGCTGCAGCGGCTGGCAGAAATCTATCCTACCATCGGAGCAGCATCGACAGAGATCATCAATCTCCAGTCAATTTTGAATCTGCCGAAAGGTACGGAGCATTTTATTACGGATATTCATGGTGAGTACGAGGCTTTTTCTCACGTGCTCCGCAATGGTTCCGGCTCTGTACGTAAGAAAATCGACGATGTGTTTGGACATACTTTAAGTCAGGCGGATAAGAAATCTCTGGCCACACTGATCTATTATCCCCGGCAGAAAATGTCCCTGATCAAGAAAGAGGAGACCAACATCCGCGACTGGTACAAGATCACTCTGTACCGGCTGATCGAGGTGTGTAAATGTGTAGCCTCAAAGTACACCCGATCCAAGGTGAGAAAAGCTCTCCCGGAGGAGTTTGCTTATGTCATTGAGGAACTTATCACGGAAAAAGCTGAGGTGACAGACAAGGGAGCTTACTACGAAGCCATCATCAACACGATTATTGAGATTGGATGCGCGGAGAAGTTTATCGAATCCCTCTGCAGCCTGATCAAAAGGCTGGTTGTGGACAGACTGCATATCCTGGGAGATATTTACGACAGAGGACCGGCGCCCCAGAGCATTATGGACCGTCTGATGCAGTATCACTCGCTGGATATCCAGTGGGGCAATCACGATATCGTCTGGATGGGCGCGGCAGCAGGACAGCCGGCCTGTATCGCTACGGTGATCCGAAACTGTGCACGTTACGGCAATCTGGATATTCTGGAGGATGGCTACGGTATCAATATGCTACCTCTGGCTACACTGGCCATTGACACGTATAAAGGCGATCCCTGTGAGAGCTTTTATATTCACGGCAAGAAGGCCAACAGTTACAGCGAGAACAGGGTAAATGTAAAAATGCATAAAGCTATTACCATTATCCAGTTCAAGCTGGAAGGTCAGCTGATCATGCGCCGTCCGGAATTCCATATGGAAAACAGATTACTGTTAGACAAAGTAGATTATGAGCGTGGCGTGATCACTCTGGACGGTAAGGAATACGAACTGAATGATACCAACTTCCCCACCATAGATCCGGCGGATCCCTATGCGCTGACGGAGGAAGAGGCAGATGTTATGGAGCGCCTTACCTCTGCCTTCTTAAACTGCAGCCGTCTGCAGACTCACATGCAGTTTCTGCTGAAACGGGGTAATCTGTACAAGGTATATAATGGCAATCTGATGTACCATGGCTGTGTGCCCATGAATAAGGACGGAAGTTTTAAAAAGGTAAATGTATATGGACAGGAATATTCCGGCCGCGTGCTGTACGATGTGCTGGAGTCTTATGTCAGAAAGGCATTTGTGGCTCTCGACGCAGAGGAAAAGAGAAAAGGGCAGGATATCATGTGGTTTATCTGGTCCAGTCCTGATTCTCCCCTGTTTGGCAAGGAAAAAATGGCTACCTACGAGCGGTATTTCATTAAAGACAAAGAGACTCATGTGGAAATTAAGAATCCATATTATGATCTGATCAATGATGAAAAGGTTCTGGACCGTATTCTTCAGGAATTTGGTTTATATAAGGATAATTCTCATATTATCAACGGCCATATGCCGGTACGCCTGACAAAGGGCGAATCCCCGGTGCGCTGCGGCGGAAAACTGCTGATCATTGACGGAGGCTTCTGTAAGGCTTACCAGAAACAGACAGGTATTGCCGGTTATACCCTGATCTATAATTCCTACGGCATGACACTGGTAGCCCACGACCCGTTCTCCTCCACAGAGGAAGCTATTGAGAAAGAGCTGGATATCCATTCTGACCGGATCATGGTACAAAAGACAGAGCGCCGGCTGCTGGTAGGGGATACAGACAGCGGACTGGAAATGAAAGAACGTATCCGTGAGCTGGAAGAGCTTCTGAAAGCTTACAGAAACGGTACCATAAAGGAAAAAGTGAACTGATATGCCTGGATATATCATGCATCTGGCGGAAGGCAGACTTCTGGAGGAAGCATTGTGTGACCGTGGTTTTCTGAAAGGGGAGAGAGATCTCTCCCTTTTTCAGGATGGTCTGCTTTTGCCGGATACTAAACGAAAAAAAGAAAAAATAACCTCCCATTTCTGGAACGAAAAGGACCTGACCCGTCTGGCCATCCCGCCGGATCTGGAGCTGTTTTATGAGAAATACAGAGAAAAGCTGCATACACCGGTGTTTCTGGGGTACTGGGCCCATCTGCATCTGGACCGGATCTTTGTGACAGAATTCTGGCCGGAGAATTTTCAGTTTCTGGATGATACCGGCAAAGAACAGGTGCTGGGAGACAGGATACGAAAAGTGTATCTGCTTAAACAAAAGATCACGGTTCCCGTGCAGGAATTTTACAGCGGAGCGTGGTATTACGGTGATTACAGCCGGATGAATGCCCGCTTTATTGAGAAATATAATATCCGTGTTCCGGATATCGTTTCCGGCTGTGCCCATGGGATAGAAGAAGTTGAGGAAGAGGATCTTCATATCGTGAGAAGAGAGCTTCTGGAACTTTGCAGGATATCAGGAAAAGAAAAACAAAGTCTGAAGGTATTTTCTCCGGAGGATCTGGATGAATTGCTGAAAAAAACAGCCGCAGAATTTCTGCAGCTGCTGTAAAATACAGAAAAGTTGTCATTGTTCAGATTCATCATCATCGATCTTCCATTCTTTTTTGCGTCCGGCATTGTTGAAGATCAGAGTACCGCTGTAGACAATGACAGGGATAACGATGGTGCAGTACACAGATGCTTTAAATAAAACAAAGGAATTGGGACTGTCAAGCAGCGCAAAGACAAGTGTGGCCACATACATGGCGACTAGCAGTACAACACCGGACAGAGCCAGAATACGTTTGGCTTTTTTCATGATAACTACCTCCCGAATACAGTTGTATGGTTCGGGAAACTATTATAAGGGAAAACCGGTAAAAATACAATGTGAGACCGTGCATCGTTTATGAAGTTTTTAGAAAAAGTTCATGGGGATGCAATTGTAATTTGAAGATAAAACGTTTACTATTTCTGTAAAATGTAAAAAAGACATGCCGTGACAAAAGGAAAAAAAGAAAGAGACTCCTTTTTACGGTACTAAGGAGGCAGATCACATCATGATGAACAAACTCAGAAACTGGTATATGGGTTTCATGCAAGGCAGATACGGCGAGCGGGGAATGGATGAATTCGGCCGTTTCCTGAACATAGCCACCATTGTATTTATCCTGTTATCCATGATTTTTCGGAAGGTGGGTATTTTTTACTGGATCGCGCTGGCCCTTCTGATCTATGAGTATTACCGTATCCTGTCCCGGGATTTTGCAAAACGCAGAAGAGAAAATGACCGTTATCTGCAGATCCGTTATAACCGCGGTGCTTTTTTTGAGGATATGCGAAGAAAAAGAGAAGATGCAAAAACACATTGTATTTATCGCTGCCCCCGCTGCCGTCAGAAAGTGCGTGTTCCCAGAGGAAGAGGCCGTATCTCCATCCGATGCCCGAAATGCGGTGAAGAATTTATCAAGAAGAGCTGAGAGACCATGTTTGGATATCTGACAGTATGTCGTGATGAATTAAAGATCAAAGACGAAAGAACGTATAAAGCCTGGTACTGTGGTATCTGTGAAGAACTTAAGAAATGTCACGGACAGCTGTCCAGGTTTACCCTGACCTACGATATGACCTTTCTGGCCATGCTGCTGCAGGGAGTATATGAGGATCCTACAGAGCAGGGACAGAAAAGGTGCCTGCCCCATCCTATTAAGAAACATCCGGTGATCACCGGTGAGATGACAGCTTACGCGGCGGATATGAATGTACTTCTGGCATATTACGACATTCTCGATGACTGGGAGGATGAAAGAAAACCGGGAGCCTGGCTCTTTTGCCGCGCACTCAGAAAGACATTTGAGGAAACGGCGGCAAAATATCCGCGACAGAAACAGGCCATCGAGGATTACTTAAAGAATCTGAAAGTCTGCGAAAGCAGCGAAAGCCGGGATATTGATCTGGCTTCCGGTCTGACAGGAAAACTGATGGCCGAGATCTTTACTCCCAGAGAGGATGCTTTCCGTGAAACCCTGGGAAGGCTGGGCTTTCATCTGGGAAAATTCATTTATCTGATGGATGCCTGGGAGGATGTGGAAAAAGACACACAAAAGGGGAATTATAATCCCTTTATGAAATGGGCGGCAGAAGATAATTTTGATGACAGAGTATATCAGCTTTTGCTGCTGATCGTATCGGACGCTGCCAGAGAATTTGAAAAGCTTCCCATTGAAGAAAATGTAGACATTTTAAGAAATATCCTGTATTGTGGTATATGGTCAAAATACCAGATTTTATTGAAGCATAAAAAGGAAAGAACAAAGTGACAGATCCCTATAGTGTACTCGGCGTCTCACCGACAGCCGAGATGGATGAGATAAAAAAAGCATATCGAAAGCTGAGCCGGACGTATCATCCGGACGCGAATATCAATAACCCGAACAAAGAACAGGCAGAGGAAAAATTCAAGCAGATCCAGGAAGCCTATAACCAGATCGTTAAGGAGCGGGAAAATAAAGCTTCCGGAAGCTATGGTCAGGGAAGTTACGGCCAGGGTGGTCAGGGAGCTTACGGTTACGGCGGCTTTGGCGGTTATGGTCAGCAGAGACAGTCGGCGGAGTATGATAACGGGCCGATCGAGCTGCGGGCGGCTGCCAATTACATTAACAACGGCATGTATCAGGAAGCCATGAATGTACTGCATAATATTACCGAGAGAAATGCCCAGTGGTATTATCTTCGGGCCAGAGCCAATTACGGTATCGGCAATCAGGTCAATGCCATGGAGGATGTTCAGCAGGCAGTGAATATGGATCCAAATAATATGGTATACCGGCAGTTTCTTTCCCAGCTGCAAAACGGCGGCGCCCAGTGGTATCAGAGTACCGGAGAGAGTTACGGATATCCGAATACAATGATGAATTTCGGCAACTGCTGTATGGAGTGCCTGATGATCAACCTGTGCTGTAATTGCTGCTGTGGCTGCGGCCGCTGCTGCTAACGGAGAAAGGAGTCGGTTATGGCGGTAAAGAGAGAGCAGATGGATAAGATCCTGCCAAAAGTGGAGATCGGTATTGTGGCAGCCTACGTGGTGGCCTACATTATCGGGGATATCCTGCATTTGAGACGCACAGTGAAGAAAGCGAAAAAAACTATCGGAAAAAAGAATAACTGAGGCGGATAAGGGCATACTGAGAGTGTGCAAAAGACAAAATACTTATCCTCCCCTTTCTGGTCCTGCAGACGCGTGGTCGACATGCGTTTGCAGGGCCTTTTTTGGTGAAACGGACAGTGGTGGCTTCTGCAGCATTATTGACATTTGACGGTGTGGTTGATGGAGAGTGTATTCGGAAGCGGATCAATCGGGATTATTGAGAATACGTATCTGTTCAGTATCTTTACAGATATTATTTGTAAACCCATGAAAATCGGCTGCGCCGATGGGGTGCTCACACCTGAATCATGTTCTTACGGCCTCATCAGCAAGTGATTCGGCTTGTTCTGAACAGTTACCGGAAAACTACGTTTTTCGTCACGAGACAGCGAGGGAAAAAATATACAATTTGGAAAAAAGTACCCGGATAAATGTAATTAGATAAAGAATATAAATACTTTTGATGCGACAATTCTGCTTAAAACAGAATGTTAAAAATATACACACATTTGATTGACTTTTTAAATCGCCCGGCGTACAATAAACAAATTGAAATGACACTGATAAATACAAAAACACAGAAGAAAATTCTGTTAAAAACAGAATTACGGAGCGATTTGAGATGAAAAAACTGTCTATTGATAAGCTCGTGGAGACAATCCACACTCTCCGGAAGGAAAAAGGACTTACCCAGGCGCAGCTTGCGGATGCTACAGGGATCAACAGAGCCATGATCGGTCGTATAGAGAATAAGGATTATGTGCCAACCGTGGAACAGATGCAGATGCTGGGTGAAACTCTTGGTTTTGAAGTTGTTGACATGTTTGTGGGTGATGTTGATACAAAAGACGATGCTATTGATGCGGCAGAGAAAAATCATACCGCTCACACAACAGTAGATAAGTCCTACAACATCGCTGTGGCCGGTACCGGTTACGTTGGTCTTTCGTTAGCCACGCTTCTCGCACAGCACAATCATGTGGTTGCTGTGGATATTGTCCCTGAGAAGGTTGATATGATCAATAAGCATATCTCTCCGATCCAGGATGATTATATTGAAAAGTATCTGGCAGAAAAGAAACTGGATCTGACAGCAACTCTGGATGGTGCGTCTGCTTATGCGGATGCTGATTTCGTTATCATTGCTGCGCCCACCAACTATGACAGCAAGAAGAATTTCTTTGATACTTCTGCCGTGGAGGCAGTCATCGAACTGGTATTAAAAACAAATCCGGACGCGATGATGATCATTAAATCCACCATCCCGGTGGGCTTCACTGCATCGGTAAGAGAAAAATACCATACCAAAAATATCATCTTCAGTCCGGAATTTCTTCGTGAATCCAAGGCGCTGTATGATAATCTGTATCCAAGCCGGATCATTGTATCCTGTGATGAGGAGTCTGCAGAAGCTGCACATACATTTGCCGCTCTCCTTCAGCAGGGTGCCATTAAAGAGAATATCGATACTCTGTTTATGGGCTTCACTGAGGCGGAAGCTGTAAAACTTTTTGCCAATACCTATCTCGCCCTTCGCGTTTCCTATTTTAATGAGCTGGATACTTATGCGGAGTCTAAGGGCCTGAATACGGCGGAGATCATCAATGGCGTATGTCTGGATCCCCGTATCGGCACACACTACAACAATCCTTCCTTTGGCTACGGAGGATACTGTCTGCCCAAGGATACCAAGCAGCTTCTGGCAAACTTCCAGGATGTTCCTCAGAATATGATGTCTGCCATTGTTGAGAGTAACCGTACCCGTAAGGATTTTATCGCAGACCGTGTACTTGAGATTGCCGGAGCCTATGAAGCAAACAGTGCCTGGGATGCGGCAAAGGAAAAGGAGGTTGTCATCGGTGTGTATCGTCTGACCATGAAGAGCAATTCCGATAATTTCCGTCAGAGTTCCATTCAGGGTGTCATGAAGAGAATCAAGGCCAAAGGTGCGACAGTTGTCATTTATGAACCCACTCTTCCGGCAGGATCCACCTTCTTTGGCAGTCGTGTTATTGGCGACCTGAATGAGTTTAAGGCTGTTTCGCAGGCCATTATTGCAAACCGTTATGACAGCTGTCTGGACGATGTAAACGATAAAGTGTACACCCGTGACATCTTTAAGCGCGACTGAGAAAGGGGGATATCAGATGCAGAAAATAGAGTTAACCGGAAAAACCGTACTGGTCACCGGTGCTGCCGGATTTATCGGAAATAATCTGGTTTTAGAGCTGCTCCGTACCGTGAATTTGATCCATGTTGTCGGAGTAGATATCATGTCCGATTATAATCCGGTGGAAATGAAAGAATGGAGACTGGAGCAGATCGAAAAGGAAGCAAAGAAACATCCGGGTTCTTCCTGGACTTTTATCAAAGGAGACATCGCTGATTCTTATTTGATCCAGGATATTTTCCATACATACAGACCGGCTGTAGTAGTGAATCTGGCTGCACAGGCCGGGGTGAGGTATTCCATTACCAATCCGGATACTTATATTCAGTCCAATTTGATCGGCTTCTATAACATTCTGGAAGCCTGCCGTCATTCTTATGATGGAGGTGCTGTGGGAGTAGAGCATCTGGTTTATGCTTCTTCGTCCTCTGTTTATGGAAGCAACAAGAAGGTTCCTTACAGCACAGACGACAAGGTGGACAATCCGGTAAGCCTTTACGCTGCCACAAAGAAATCCAATGAGCTGATGGCCCATGCATACAGTAAGCTTTACAACATTCCCTCTACCGGACTGCGTTTCTTTACGGTATACGGCCCGGCGGGACGTACAGACATGGCTTACTTTGGTTTTACCAATAAGCTGCTGAAAGGCGAGAAGATCCAGATTTTCAATTACGGCAACTGCAAGCGTGACTTTACCTATGTGGATGATATCGTAGAGGGTGTGAAGCGCGTCATGCAGGGGGCACCGGAGAAGAAGAACGGAGAGGACGGCTTGCCGATCCCGCCTTACGCTGTATATAATATCGGTAACAACAATCCGGAAAACCTTCTGGATTTTGTTCAGATTTTGCAGGAGGAGCTGATCCGTGCCGGGGTGCTTCCGGAAGACTATGATTTTGAAGCGCACAAGGAACTGGTGGCAATGCAGCCTGGAGATGTACCGGTGACCTATGCGGACACTTCTGCGCTGGAACGTGACTATGGCTTCAAGCCAGGCACAAGTTTAAGAACTGGATTGAGAAAATTCGCAGAGTGGTACAAAGATTTTTATAACGTGTAAATATAATGTATACATAAACATACACTGCGGATAGTGATATTAAGCAAAAATTGGGATAATCCTCCACCGTAAAGAATATTACGAATAAAACATCAGAGCGAAAAGTACTTTTTGGGGATAGATATGGTACAGAACCCCAAAATGAACTTTTTGCTCTTTTTTTGTTGATTTTTCAGGGGATTCCGTAAATAAAACGTAAATATTTTTCTGTATTTCCCTCTTGCACTTTCCCTGACCCTGGGGTAGAATAGGGGTACAAGTGGTACAAAGTGGAGGAAAGTGGTAGCAAATGGAGGAGCTGTGGCGGTTTCGCCTATGCTGCCGGAGGATGAACGGGAGGGAGCCGTTTATCTTCCATAAGAGGTTATTATATTATGTTCATGGGAGAGTACAGTCATTCGATTGACGCAAAGGGGAGATTGATCATACCGTCGAAGTTCAGGGAACAGCTTGGGGAAGAGTTCGTACTGACAAAAGGCCTTGACGGTTGTCTTTCTATCTATCCCATGGATGAATGGACTGCCTTCGAAGAAAAACTCAAAGCTTTACCACTGACGAATAAAAATGCGCGAACCTTTTCAAGATTCTTTGTAGCAGGCGCCACATCCTGTGAACTGGACAAGCAGGGGAGAATTCTCGTTCCGGCAACGCTGAGAGAATTTGCTGGTCTGGAAAAGGATGTTGTTTTGACAGGTAATATCACAAGGATCGAGATCTGGAGCAAAGAGAAGTGGGCAGAGAACAGTAACTATGATGATATGGATGCCATCGCAGAAGGTATGCAGGAAATGGGAATAGTGATCTGATATGGAATTCAAGCACACATCGGTTTTACTGAAGGAAACCATTGATAATCTGAACATCAGACCGGATGGAATATACGTGGATGGAACTCTTGGAGGAGCCGGACACGCATCCGAGGTTTGCAGACAGTTATCCGCCACGGGGAGATTTTTTGGAATAGATCAGGATGCAGCAGCAATTCGGGCTGCCGGTGAACGTCTGGCACCTTTTGGGGAAAAGGTCACGATCATCCGCAGCAATTACTGCCATATGGTCCGCGAACTGCAGCAAAGGGGAGTAAGCGGCGTGGACGGTATCGTTCTTGATCTGGGAGTATCCTCGTATCAGCTGGATGAGGCTGACAGGGGATTTACCTATCGCTTTGATGCACCGCTGGATATGCGCATGGATCAGCGACAGGAAAAAACAGCAGGGGATATTGTAAATGAATACACTGAAAGCGAATTGTACAGAGTGATCCGGGACTACGGTGAGGATCAGTTCGCCAGGAATATTGCAAAGCATATTTGCATAGCCCGGCAGAAAGAACCAATCCGTACTACCGGTGAACTCGTGGAGATCATCAAACATGCCATTCCGATGAAAATACGGGCAAAAGGTGGACATCCTGCGAAAAAGACCTTTCAGGCGCTGCGCATTGAGCTGAATCAGGAGCTGACGGTTCTGGAAGAGTCACTGGATGATATGATCGGATTCTTGAATGACGGAGGCCGGATCTGCATCATCACCTTCCATTCTCTGGAAGACCGAATTGTGAAATCTATTTTTCGGAAAAATGAAAATCCATGTATTTGCCCGCCGGGTTTTCCCGTATGCACGTGTGGCAGAGAACCCATGGGTAAGGTGATCACCAGAAAACCTATCCTCCCGAGTGAAGAGGAAATGGAAGAAAACCCACGTTCAAAGAGTGCAAAACTCAGAGTGTTTGAGCGAAGAAAATAAGTGTACAGTTCACGGGGCAGGTATTCATTTTACTGCGGTGAACGAGGTAAACAGTAAAAAATAAGTGATCAGGTGGTATGTCGGGTGAGTACAGCATATAGAAGTCGACGCGGTGTTGACAGCAGAGAAAACACAGGGTATTATGTGGATGGCAATACCGTTCGTGTGGCTCCTGCCCAGTGGGAAGAGGAGCAGGTCAGAGAACGGCAGGTCAGCAGCAAAACCAGGAAAAACAGATCGAAAGCCATGAGCATGAGCCGTGGATTTGTCGTTTTTTTATCGGCAATGTCTATTGCGGCAATGTTTATGTGCGTTTCTTATGTTCAGCTTAAGACGGAGATTACCAGGCAGACTAAGAAGATCGCGTCTTTGCAGACGGATCTTAATGATCTGAAGTCAGACAATGATGCTTTGGAGAATTCCTATGAGGCGTCTGTGGATCTGGCACAGATCTATGAGACTGCGACGGGTAAGCTCGGTATGCATTATCCGAACGAGAAACAGATCATTTCATACAATGCAGACGGCAGCGGTTATGTACGCCAGTACGCCGATGTGCCGCAGGATAAATGAGAAAAAATGAGGTAAGCGTGTGGCAGTAAAGAAAATACGGAGAAGAAGAGATCCCGTTTCCGAACGAAGACTGAACGCTACGATGAGAACAAAGCTGGTAGGACTGTTTGCAATAGTCATACTGGCTTTTGTCGGTTTAGCGATTCGTATTACAGTGATCAATGCGCAGGACGGTGATGCCTATAAGAAAAAGGTACTTACCCAGTCTCAGCAGCAATATTCCAGCAGGACACTGCCTTTTAAGAGAGGTGACATACTGGATACCAATGGTACCGTACTGGCTACCAGTGAAAAGGTTTACAATCTTATTCTGGACTGTAAGGTGGTCAATGCCAAAGCGGAATATATGGAGCCGACGATCGCCGCACTGAAAAAATACTTCGGTGTGGATGAGAGTGATGTAAGAAGAAGGCTTACGGCAGACAAAACAAAGAACAGCCAGTATCAGATCCTGCAGAAGGAAGTGACCATAGAGCAGAAAAAAGCGTTTGAGGCCTATCTCTCTCCCGGGGATGAGGAAAAAGAAAAGCTCACCAAGGAACAGCTGGCGGAAAGAAATAAAGTAAAAGGTGTATGGTTTGAAGAGAACTATAAGAGGATCTATCCTTTGAATTCACTGGCCTGCGATGTGATAGGTTTTACGTATGACGGTACAACGGCAGACTGGGGTATTGAAGGATATTATGGCAGCGTTCTGAACGGTACCAACGGCCGCCAGTATGGGTATGTTACGGAAGATGATACAACGGAACAGACGATCATTGAACCGAAAGACGGTTCTACAGTGATATCCACGATAGACGCAAATATTCAGAAAATTGTGGAGGACAAGATCGCCTATCTGTGGAAAGCGTTATCCAATGGACCGTATGGCAGTGACGGAGCTGCCAATATCGGAGTTGTTGTGCAGAATCCGAAAACCGGTGAAATATTGGCTATGGCCAGTTCTGATCCGTATGATCTGAATGATCCACGGAATCTTTCCGGGTTTTATACGGAGGAGGAACTGCAGTATATGTCAGAAGACAAGATGCTGGAGAAACTTCAGGAAATCTGGCGAAATTATTGCATCAGCGATCCCTTTGAAC
Organism: uncultured Lachnospiraceae bacterium; assembly: GCA_945827805.1. Classification (GTDB taxonomy): domain Bacteria; phylum Bacillota; class Clostridia; order Lachnospirales; family Lachnospiraceae; genus UBA11957. Next base: position 4,130 of record CALZOU010000016.1, on the reverse strand, counting down.
CGGGTTCTACATTTAAACCGGTCACCATAGCTTCTGCGCTGGAGCGTGCCGATGTTTCCGATCATGATACCTTTTTGTGCAACGGTTATGAGAAATTCGGAAACAGCATGATCAAGTGCATTGTATATCCCAATGCCCATGGGGAGCAGACCTTGTCAGATGCACTGAGAAATTCCTGCAATGATGCTCTGATGCAGGTTGGCGCAGCCATGGGAGCAACGCAGTTTCTGCAGTATCAGAAGGCATTTGGTTTCGGCGCCCGTACAGGCATTGATCTTCCGGGTGAAGCCTCCGGTATTATTTTTACGGAGGATTCCATGGGAGTGACAGAGCTGGCATCGTCTTCCTTCGGACAGGGCTTTACCTGTACCATGTTGCAGGAGATCAATGCGTTCAGCGCCTGCATTAACGGAGGATATCTGTATAAGCCTTCCGTCATGAAAGAAATCGTCAGCAGCAGCGGAGCCCTGGAGCAGTCTTTTGAGCCTACCGTAGTACGTCAGGTGGTTTCTTCAGAGGTTTCGGATAAAGTCAGAGAATACCTGGGAACGGTTACCGGGTCAAACGGTACCGGAAAGTACGCAAAAGTTAACGGCTACAGTATGGGCGGAAAAACAGGTACAGCTCAGAAAATGGGTTCTGCAAATAAGGGCAAATATCTGGTATCCTTCATTGGATTTGCGCCTTTGGATGATCCCGAGATGGTGGTGTATGCTGTTGTGGATGAGCCAAATGCGGGATCTCAGGCAGACAGCCGTTATCCGCAGTGGCTTGCCCGGGAGATCATGAAGGAACTGATGGATTACATGAATATTTTCCCGGATGAAGAGGAACAGACGCAGATCCATTCGGTCCAGACCTTTAATTCGATGGTTGAATATATGTATGAGACGCAGGTCGAAGCTGAAAGACTGGCAGCCCTTGAAGCTGCTTCCGGAGTAACCGGAGAGAATCAGACGGGAACAGCCCAGAGCGGTGAGGCACAGGACGGGACAGCTCAGACAGGACAAACGCAGGCCGGGACGGCCCAGACCGGACAGACGCAGGACGGAACAGCTCAGACATCGGGAACACAGAACGGTGCTGATATTCTGAATGATCCGGATGCGGCACCTCCTCAGGTAGCCGATAACACAGATCTGGCGGTACCCTTACAGGATACCGAAAAGATTACGGGTGGTGAACAGCTGGGGGATGACGGTATCGCCAACGATGACACAAATCTGATCAACTGATGTATAACCCCACAGGAAAATCCATAGATTAAATGGATAACACCTGTGGGGTCTTTTTGTGCAGACAAATAAAATTTTTCACCGGAAAAAGGTGCGCCTTTTGTGCTTTGTCTTTCTTTTCTGTCTTTTGGCTCTTGGAGGAAGACTGACATATCTGATGGTTATTCGGGGAGAATATTACAGTGAAAAGGCACAGAAACTTCATGAGAGGGAACGTCCGGTCAAAGCCGCCCGGGGGAAAATACTGGATCGAAACGGCAAGATACTGGCGGATAACCGGGCAGTGACTACCGTGTCTGTAATACACAGCCAGATCAGTGATGAAAATGAGGTTATTCGTAAGCTGTCTGAGCTTTTGGAAATGGACGAGGAGAAAGTCAGAAAAAAGGTGGAAAAAGTATCTTCCATGGAACGGATTGCCTCCAATGTGGAAAAAGAGACCGGTGACAAGATCAGAAAGCTTGGACTTTCGGGCGTAAAGGTAGACGAGGATTACAAAAGGACATATCCTTACGGAGAACTGGCTTCCAGAGTTCTGGGATTTACAGGGGCAGATAATCAGGGCATCATTGGCCTGGAAGTGGAATATGATACATGGCTTAAGGGGACAGACGGAACGATTCTAAGCCTTACGGATGCTAAAGGTGTGGACCTTACGGATGCCGGAGAGAACAGGATCGATGCCATAGACGGATGGGATCTGACCACCAGTCTGGATCTGAATATGCAGATCTATGCCCAGCAGGCGGCACAGAAGGTCATGGAAGAAAAACAGGCAGACCGTGTTTCCGTGATTCTGATGGATCCCAGAAACGGAGAAATCTATGCCATGGTGAATATACCGGAGTTTGACCTGAATGATCCGTTTACACTGCCGGAAGACAATGGCGGTCTTTCAGAAAAAGAAAAAAACGATAAGTTAAATGCCATGTGGAGAAATCCCTGCCTGAGCGATACGTATGAGCCGGGTTCTGCTTTTAAGATCATTACAGCCAGTGCGGCTTTTGAGGCGGGAAAAGTTACTCTGGAGGATCAGTTTTTCTGCGGAGGATACCGTGTGGTGGAGGATCGGCGGATCCATTGCCACAAACGCACCGGACATGGGGCGGAGACTTTTCTGCAGGGGATAGAAAATTCCTGCAATCCTGTATTTATCGATGTGGCCCAGCGGCTGGGAGCAGATGCGTTTTGTGACAGCTTTGAACGTTTTGGACTTCTGGAAAAAACTGGAGTGGATCTTCCGGGGGAGGCGGGAACGATCATGCATCGTTTGGAAGATATCGGGCCGGTTGAACTGGCCACCATGGCCTTTGGACAGTCCTTTCAGCTGACACCGGTGCGTATGGCTGCTACAGTGAGCGCACTGATCAACGGCGGGCATATGGTCACACCCCATATCGGGGTCAAACTGACCAATGCGGACGAAAGCATGGAGAAGGTACTGACCTGGAACAGTAAAGGGCTGATTGTCAGTGAAAAAACCTCCGAGACTATGCGGTATGCCCTGGAAAAAGTAGTATCGGAGGGCGGCGGAAGCAAGGCATATATCGAAGGGTATGCGATCGGGGGCAAAACAGCTACCTCGCAGACTCTGCCCAGAAGTGCCCACCGCTATATCGCGTCGTTTATCGGTTTTGCCCCGGCGGATGATCCGAAGATTCTTGCCATGTGCATTATTGAGGATCCCCAGGGCGTATATTATGGCGGTACCATAGCGGCTCCGGTGGTACGGGATATTTTTGTGAATATCCTGCCTTATCTGGGGATCGAAAAAAGTCAAACAGTGGATATACAGGATAAATCGGATGGTGGATATACAGGATAAAACGGTTGATAATTAGCACAAAAAGCATTATACTGTGGAAGAATCCGACAAAAGAAAACGCTGCCGCATCTGCGGCGGAAGCATATGAAACAGAGGTTAAAATATTATGGATAAGTTTTTAGTGATACCGACGCTTGTGGCGTTTATGATCAGTGTTGCAGTGGCTCCTTTTATTATTCCTTTCCTGAGAAAGCTGAAGGTGGGACAGACAGAGCGTGTGGATGGGGTACAGTCCCATCTGAAAAAAGCGGGTACCCCCACTATGGGCGGTATGATCTTTCTGCTGGCTACAACAGTGACGTCTCTTTTTTATGTAAAGAGCTGTCCGGAGATCATTCCCGTGCTTTTTCTGACTCTGGGCTTTGGTCTGATCGGTTTTCTTGATGATTTCCTGAAGGTGGTATTAAGACGTTCTGACGGTCTTTTGCCCAAGCAGAAAATGGCGCTGCAGATCGTGGTGACAGGAGTATTTGCTTTTTATCTGATCCGCTATACGGATATTTCGCTTACTCTGCAGATCCCGTTTATGAATGGTTATTGTCTGGATATTGGCTGGCTGGCAGTGCCGCTGATGTTTTTTGCAGTGATCGGTACTGTAAACGGTGTGAACTTTACGGACGGTCTGGATGGCCTTGCCTCCAGCGTCACGGTGATGGTAGCCATCTTTTTTACCGTTGCAGCCATGCTTAAGGGTGTGGCGATCATGCCGATCACCTGTGCCGTACTGGGATCTCTGATGGGATTTCTGATCTTTAACTGCTTCCCGGCCAGTGTGTTTATGGGAGATACAGGTTCTCTGGCGCTGGGCGGTTTTGTGGCCGGGTGTGCCTATATGCTGCAGATGCCTGTCTTTTTGCTGATCGTTGGTCTGATCTATGTGGTGGAGGTGCTGTCTGTTATTATTCAGGTCACCTATTTTAAAAAGACCGGCGGCAAGAGGATTTTTAAGATGGCTCCGATCCATCATCATTTTGAATTGTGCGGCTGGTCAGAGACCAGAGTTGTGTTTATTTTCTCTATTATCACCTGTCTCTTATACACATCTGACGCTGCCGACGATACTCCTTGTG
>CALZOU010000015.1 GCA_945827805.1 uncultured Lachnospiraceae bacterium | reverse complement strand
AAAGAATTTTCGAGGATTGTATATGTGTTTCACTGTTCAGTTATCAAGGTTCTCACTTGTTTACTATCTTGCGACAGCTCATTTAATATATCACAGTCACAATCGCTTGTCAACAACTTTTTTCAACTTTTTCATTTTCTTAAAAGTTAATTTTGTTGTTAATCTGTAGCTTTCTGCGACAGCTTGTATAGAATACCACTCCACCTAAATCTTGTCAACACATTTTTTCTATATTTTTTTACTATTATGAGCCATTTTTGATAATGTCCTAATATACCACAAATGAAAATGTCCCAATGAGGTATAATGCTTCCATTAGCAGATGGAGGTGACTATTATTAAAAAGGTGGAATTATTAAGGTAGCCAGGGGGAACCTGTCCCCCTGGCTACTCTGATTTTTTCTATCCCAACATCATGCGGTCATTAGTCAGTTCTTTCTTTCTCTTCTCAGCAAACAGATTAACCAGATCCTTCACCGTCATTTTCTCCCGCTCCTCGCCGGAAATATCAAACACAATTTCCCCGGAATCCATCATAATGGTTCGATTTCCGGTATCCAGTGCCTGCTGCAGATTGTGGGTGATCATCATTGTTGTGATATGATTCTCCGACACGATCTGTTTCGTGATCTCCATAACCTTTTTTGCGGTTTCCGGATCCAAAGCCGCCGTGTGTTCATCCAGAAGAAGCAGCTTCGGTACGGAAAGCGTGCACATCAGCAGAGTAACTACCTGTCTCTGTCCGCCGGACAGAAGTCCGATCTTGGTTTTCATACGATCCTCAATGCCCATATTGTAGCGGGCCAGATTTTCCCGGAAAAAATTCACTTTTTCTTTGGTGATTGCCCGGGAAAACATGGAGGTATGTTCGCCGGAACGTGTGTAAGCCAGAGCCAGATTTTCCTCAATGGTCATATTGGGCGCAGTGCCTTTCATCGGATCCTGAAATACCCGTCCGATCATTTTGGCTCGTGCATGCTCGTTCATGTAGGTGATATCAATGTCGTCCAGCATGATTTTTCCCGAATCAGTCAGCCAGCTTCCGCAGATTGCGTTAAACAGCGTACTTTTTCCGGCGCCGTTGGAGCCAACGATGGTGACAAAATCTCCGTCCTGCAGGGTAATGCTCAGATCCCGGATCGCAGCATGCTCATTTACAGTATCTTTCTCAAAGGTTTTGGAAATATGATCTACTACTAACATTATCTCGCCGCCTTTCTCTTTTTGGACTCGGCCATTTTCTCTTTGACCGCCGGAATGGCCAGGGTGATGGCCACGATCAGAGCACAGGTAAACTTCATCAGGTTGGCGCTTCGCTCGCCGAACAGATTCATCCGGACAACGAAGGCCACGATCAGTTTATATACAACGGAACCTGTCACTGCAGAAATCAAACCTATAGTAACGCCCCTCTTGCCAAAGATCGCCTCGCCGATGATCACGGCAGCCAGCCCATAGATCAGGGCACCGTTGCACAGATTGATGTCCGAGTAGCCGATACTCTGGGAAGCCAGGGCCCCCGCAAAACCGATCAGGCCGTTTGAAAGCATCAGTGCAATTATTTTTGTCATATCTACATTAATAGAAGAGGATCGTACCATATCCGGATTGTCTCCGGTGGCCCGAATGCGTAAGCCCAGATTCGTCTTAAAAAACAGGGCCACCAGTACGATCAGAAGGATCGCGATCAGCAGGCTGACAGAGGCCTTGACCAATGTGGTGGGAAACTGTCCTTTGATGCCAAATATGGCCTTGATTGTATCAAAAATCGTTGTCTGATTGTAGCTCAGATTGGTCGTCGCTCCTTTTTCTGTAAGCGAATAGCAGACCAGATTGATGGAATACAGTCCGCTCATGGTAATGATGCCCGCAAGCACCGGATGTACGGACAGCTTTGTCTGTAAAAGCCCTGTAACAGCGCCGGCAAGAACTCCGGCAGCAAGGCCGGCCACAAGGCCCAGCAGCGGATGGCCCTGTAAAGATATCAAAACAGAAATGACCGCGCCGAAGCCAAAACTTCCCTCTGTGGTCAGATCCGGAATATCCAGAATTCGCAGGGAGATATAGATTCCCATGGCCAGCAGCCCGTAGATCAGACCGTCCGGCAGATTTGAAAGATAATATACCATAATAATGTTCCTTTTCCTGTCAAGTATTTTCATGCATCCGTCAACTAAAATACCACGGGCACTGCGAAAAGGCAATGCCCGTGGAGGTCTTTTCAATTATTCCAGAACGTTTACTTCATATTCCGTATTGATCGCATCTTCTGTAAGTCCCAGAGCTTCCATCGTAGTCTTATTGATGGAGCAGTAATCAATGCCTACAACCTCTGCCGGTACGTCAGTTAAAGCAGTTCCCTCCAGGATCTGAATGGCTTTCTCAGCAGCTTTTTCGCCGATGCCGTAATCATCGATGGCCAGTGTGGCGAAGCATCCGGAAGCTACGGTTGTGGCTGATGCGCAATAGGTCGGAATCTTGTTTTCTTTACAGATATTTGCCAGTGTAGTTACACCATCCTGAATGATGGAATCGTTGGGAACAAAGATGGCCTGCACACCTTCCTCGATCAGGGCATTTGTAGCTGTCTCGATATCGTTTGCTGTAGGAGCAGTTTTCTCTACATAGGCGATATTTACGGAATCCAGATATTCTTTGCACTGTTTGATGGTGTTTGTCGCATTATCTTCATTACCACTGTAGATCAGACCGAACTTTTCTGCCGGTGTGACAGCCTGTGCCAGAGAAAGGATCTCAGAGACCGGGATGGCATTGGATACGCCGGTGGAATTTTTGTCCGGTGCTTCCAGGTCACTCATCACGCCGGCGGCCACCGGTGCGGATACAGCGCAGAAAACATTGGGGGTATCAGACTCTACATTGACTACAGCCTGGGTCGGCGGTGTGGCGATGGTGATCACCAGATCATAGCTTCCGTCGGTCATGCTGGTTACGATGGTCTGAAGAGCGGTGGTGTCGCCGCCGGCACACTGATAATCCACATTGGTATAACCGGCTGCGGCCAGTTTATCGGTGATACCGCTCTTCATATCCATGAAAGCACCATTTTCTACCAGAGTGATCAGACCGATCTTGGCATCGGAAACTGCTGTAGAACCCTCCGCGGGAGCTTCGCTTTCACCGGCTGCAGAGGCTGTACTTTCAGCTGCTGCAGAGGAAGCTGCTGCACCTGTTTCGGCAGAAGAGCTGCTGCCGCATCCTGCAAAAAGGCTCATACCCATAACTGCTGCCAAACATAATGCTGTGAATTTTTTCATATTTTTCATTGTCATATTCTCCTTTATTCTCTGTTATTTTTCTGTATGATAAGCTTCCAGTTCACAGAAAGCTTCTGTAAGCATTTCTTTTGTCACCACATAAGGATTGTGGTCGATGTCCTTCATGGACACTGTCTTTTCGATGACCGCATCAAGATCTGCGGCGGTGATTTCCACATCTGCCAGACAGGTAGGAAGGCCGATACTTTTGTTGAATTCGTATACCTTCCGGAAATTATCTTCATCGTGATCCACCAGCAGAAGAAGCAGTATGCCGAATCCTACCAGTTCGCCGTGAAGATGGCCTTCCTCAATATGAGGAAAAGATGTCAGCGCATAATATACGGCATGACCGAGGCCCGTATTGTAGTCGATGATGTGCTCTGTGGTCACCAGGATCGATACGATAGCTGTCGTTACGATGATGGAGAGTACCGTCTGCTCAAACTCGTAGGATACCACACCGTTTTTCTGATCTTCCAGAGCTTTCTTTCCATATAATAAAAGAGGCTCATAGCAGAGGCGGCTCATACCCACACCCAGCGCCACATAATGTACCGGGTTTTCTCCGCGGGCGGAAATCGTACTTTCAAAATATTTGGCATAGGTATCACCGATGCCTGCCCACATATATTTGATGGGGGTATGTACGATCACCGAGGTCTGGATGAACGCATGTACCGGCGGTTTTTCAAAGAAAAACGGATTTTTGAAGGATCCGTCTTCGTTGTACATGATGGATACGCTGGTACAGGCTGCACAGTTGGAAGCAATGGTCGGTACGCTGAATACCGGTTTTTTTGCCATTTCTCCCAGTGCCTTGGCCGTATCGGTGGCTTTTCCTCCACCGATGGCAAAAATCATGTCCGCTTCCTTCACTCTCTGATCCTTCAGAAGTCGTTCTACATTCTCGTAAGTAGCTTCGCCGCCGTACCAGACGAAATCCAGAAAGGTCAGGGCCGAGCCTTTTACCGCTTCCAGAAGAAGCTCTCTTACTGCTGCCATGGCCTTGTGGCCGCCCACCGCAATGATCTTTGTTCCGTAGGGTGTACACACTTCCGGAATTTTTTTGTACACATCCGTTCCGATGGAATAGCTCGGCAGATAAATACTGTAGTTTTCCATTTTTACTCCTTTCCGACAGAAAGAGTGTTTATCGTTTAAGGGTTTCCGGGTAGTCCGCAAACGTTCCACCGGATCATTTGCGGATCTCTTTAGCAATAAAAAAAGACCCGTCCTCATACTTTCGTATCATAAGGACAGATCATACTATCTGCGGTACCACCTTATTTGGCCTGTAAAACAAGACCCTCTCCGTCAAAAATGCCAACACATTTTCTGCCGTTAACGCCGGCCTACGTCGCATATACTCGACTCTCGTCTTTCCCCTTGCCCTCAGCGGTCCATTTACGAAACAACATCTCCGGAGGATTCTCAGCAGCTACCTCTCTCTGTACGGCGTTTATTACGTTTTATCTCCGCATCACTGGTTTATCTGATGCCTATTATAAAAGCCATGTTTTTATTTGTCAATCTGCTTTTTTCCGTTAAAGTGCTAAAGAAATTTCCGAAATTTTCTGTCAATGTGACAATTTTTCTTTCTTTTTATATTTTTACTGACAATACAAAAAAGCTTCACCCGTACTTCTTCATATGCCTGGCTCTATGGCGCAAAAAGGCCGCGCAAACATCAAATGATGCTGCACGGCCCTATTTTCAATATTATTTGCGGTTGTAATTGATCAGACATCCTTTCAGGATGATCTCTCTCTCATCGTCGGTCAGATCGCCCAGGGTTACGGTAAAGGCTTTCTTCTCCTCTCCCACCACATAGATGGTAATGGTCTCTGCCTTTTCCTCTACGGCCTTTTTCACATCCGGTACGAACAGATAATCACCGTTCTTGAACGGAAGCTCACCCTCCGGGATCACAAAGGGAAGCATACCCCAGTTGATCAGGTTGGAGCGGTAACGCTTGGTGGCATACTCATTAGCGATATTTGCCCAGCCGCCCAGTACCTTCTGGCAGGAAGCAGCCTGCTCACGGGCAGAACCGTCACCCGGTTTCACGGCAAAAATGGTACTTCCGATACCGGTATTGTCGTTGGTGATACCCTCAAAGTTTGCCTTAACCCAGGAAAGTGCCTCACCAACTTCGGCAAATCCGCTCTCCGGAGCCTCTCCGACCTCTCTGGCCTTCTCTGCCAGCTGCACCTCTTTGGCGCGTCCCACGTATGCCGGATCCTTACGGGACAGAGCAAACTCTGCCAGGCCCAGCGGATTGGAACGGTAGGAAGAGGTCTCACCGGACGGAATCAGCTCATCGGTGGTGGTTACCGGATCATGGATCTCGGAAACTACCTTTAACAGCAGGTTATCGGTAAGAGCTACCATCTTCGGCCAGTCCTTGATATTGGGACCAAACTGGATCTCCACGGACGGATTAGCCACGCCCTTGCTGTTGAATACGCGATTCTCATAGATAGACTTATCAAAGAAATACTTCGGATTGCTGTAGGTACCGTCGAACTCTGTAGCCGGAGTCAGGAAACCTTTGTTGGCTGCTGTGGCAGCGATAGAACGGGCATCCATAAGAGCCACAGAAGAAATCTGGCCATTCTGTACCTTGGAGCCTTCGCGGTTCGGGAAGTTACGGGTAGAATGACGGATACTGAAGGCATTGTTTGCCGGTGTATCGCCTGCGCCAAAGCAGGGGCCACAGAATGCGGTCTTAACCACAGCGCCGGTAGCCATAAGCTCAGCCAGCACACCATTTCTGGCCAGTTCCATATAGATCGGTGTAGATGCCGGATATACACTTAAGGTAAAGGCATCACAGCCGATGCTTGCGCCTTTCAGGATATCTGCTGCAGCACAGATATTTTCGAATCCGCCGCCGGCACATCCTGCGATGATTCCCTGATCTACTAGAAGCTTGCCGTCAACCACTTTATCCTTTAAGCTGTAGGGTACTTTATTGTCCAGGCTGACTGCAGCACGTTTCTCCACATCATGAAGGATATCTTCAAGGTTAGCATTAACCTCCTCGATGGTATAGGTGTTGCTGGGATGGAAGGGCATAGCGATCATCGGACGGATCTTATCCAGTTCTACGCGGACAACACCGTCGTAGTAAGCTACCGGTGCCGGATTCAGCTCTTTGTAATCCTCGCTTCTTCCATGGATATCGTAGAATTCTTTTACTTTTTCGTCAGTTCTCCAGATAGAAGACAGACAGGTGGTCTCTGTGGTCATAACATCGATACCGATACGGTAATCTGCGCTCAGGGAAGATACGCCCGGTCCCACAAATTCCATAACTTTATTCTTTACATAGCCGTTGCCGAATACAGCGCCGATGATGGCCAGAGCCACGTCCTGCGGTCCTACGCCGGGAATGGGTGCGCCGGTCATATAGATGGCCACAACGCCCGGCATATGGATATCATAAGTCTGATCCAGCAGCTGTTTTACCAGCTCCGGACCGCCCTCACCCATAGCCATGGTACCGAGAGCACCGTAACGGGTATGGCTGTCAGAACCAAGGATCATCTTGCCGCCGCCGGCCAGCATCTCTCTGGCATACTGATGGATAACGGCCTGATGAGGCGGTACATATACGCCGCCGTATTTCTTGGCACAGGTGAGACCAAACATATGGTCATCTTCATTGATGGTGCCGCCTACGGCACAAAGAGAATTGTGACAGTTGGTCAGCACGTAGGGCACCGGAAATTTCTCCAGGCCTGAAGCGCGGGCCGTCTGAATGATACCTACATAAGTAATATCATGGGAAGTCAGCTTATCAAACTTGATGCGGAGATCTTCCATGTTGTCGGAAACATTGTGGTCTTTCAGGATATTGTAGGCCATGGTTCCCTTAGCCGCTTCTTCCTTCGATACACCGCTGTGGCCTTCTGCGCTCAGGCGGGCAACCGCATCGGCATCATCCGGGATCAGCGTGGTGCCGTTCACAAGATAAGCACCTGTTTTTTCCAGTGTGATCATAATAATTGTCCTCCTCTTATTTCTCTGCTTGTATTACAAAACGAAATGTGCAGCTATGTATCGAAACATCTCTGCACATCTTCGTACGTACCTGTATAATTCCTTACGGATTCTGTTCCTGCATGTATTTCATGTAACGCACAACCATCATGGCAATTTTAAATGTCAGGGCATCATCGAATACCCGGATGTCCAGTCCTGTACTTTTCTGCAGTTTTTCGAGACGGTATACCAGTGTATTCCGGTGAACATACAGCTGGCGGGATGTCTCGGAAACGTTCAGATTGTTCTCAAAGAACTTGTTGATGGTCATCAGCGTCTCGTCATCAAAAGTATCGGGAAGCTGTTCGCCGAACACTTCCTTCATAAACATTTTGCAAAGCGGTATGGGCAGCTGATAGATCAGACGGCCGATACCGAGATTATTGTACGGGATCACATTCTTCTCTGCATGGAAGATCTTGCCTACTTCCAGAGCCATCTGGGACTCCTTGTAGGAGCGGGAGACATTCTTGATCTCCTCCACCATATTGCCGTAAGCCACGCGGATCTGTCCGGACTGGTCAGTCTGCAGCGTATCTGCGATCAGGCGGGCCAGGCGGTTCATCTCCGCATAATCCTCGCCTTCTTTGAGCTCCTTGACGATAATCACATTATTCTCATCAATGGCAGTGATGAAATCCTGCGGACGGCCGGTAAACAGACTCTTGATCTTGTCCAGAGCGGTATTGTCCTTATCTCCGGCAGTCTCCACGGTAAAGACGATACGTCTGGCATTGGTATCGATGCGAAGCTTCTTCGCACGGTTATAGATATCCACCAGAAGGAGATTATCCAGAAGCAGATTCTGGATAAAGTTATTCTTGTCCAGACGTTCCTTATAGGCAATGATCAGATTCTGGATCTGGCATACGGCCACACGGCCTACCAGATAGGGATCGTTCATGCTGCCGGAAGACACCAGAACATACTCCACATTATTATCGTCAAACACCTTAAAAAAGTATCTGTCCTGAAGGATCTGACTGTCGGCCGGCGACTCCACAAACTGGCGGACTGTGGCATGATCCACCTGATCATCCAGCATCGTAGATACCAGTACCGTACCGTCGATGTTTAAAATGCTCAGATCCACCTTCGTGATACTCTTGAGCTCTTCCAGTGTTTTCTGCAACACCTGACTTGAAACCATATCTTCACTCTCTTTCCTACGCAGAAACATTATTCACGTTTCCTGTATATATATTGCAGCTCTCTGCACTTTTATCTCTATTGATAACTTATCTAATAATATAACCTATTTCTTGTGGATTTTCAACCATTGTATCGTGATTTCTCCGCTGTTTTTGCGTATTTTTTGGGCATTTTTTATATGATTCGCCGAAAAAGGATGCTTTTGTCCGTCATTCTTGTAATTTTCACTCCAGATTTCTGAAAAATATGTTTTGTCAGCATCCCATATGCTATAATGAGAGAACCGCTCGCCGGGCATATTATTTTTGTTTATCTGAACACAGATCATGCTTTTATTGCATTGCAGGAGGTTTGTACATGTTTCGTTTATGGGGAAAGATCTGGAAGGACAGCCGTATGGTTAAAGACACGGTGATCTCTCTTCCACCGACAGATACCCGTACTCATCGGATATTTAACGCTCTGGAGGAGATCTGTCTGGAGTTTGATCTGGAAAAGCCCATCTGGCTGGATCAGAATATACGGGAGTTCCAAAGGAATAATAAGACTCGTTTCTCTCAGGACAGCTTTATTGAGCAGATTGATTTTGATTATCTGGAGATTCAGATACTGGATGAGGAGTGAGTGGCGGACGGACGCCGCAAAATGAGGCCCCTCAGGTATATATATAAATTTCATGCTCCTCCTGCGCTCGCTCCGAGCCTGTAGTCTCGGAGTCGTGCTCGGTAAAGTCGCGTGAAGTTTATATATATACCTGAGGGGCCTCATTTTGCGGCTGTTTTTTGCCAGTGTCGACTGCCTTTTACGGGTGGCGGCTGCCTTTTGTGGGTGACGGCTGCCTTTGGCGGGTGGCAACTGCCTTTTGGAGACAGCGGCTACTTTTTTCGGGCGGCGGCTCTTTTTTCGAGGCGGCTCATTTCTACGAGGAATACGATGACCACAAATACAGCGGCAACGACCCAGGCGGCCTGATCGGTGAAGCATACGGCGATAAAACCAAATTTTGGGATCACGAACAGTGCCATCAGTGCGCGGGCGGCCAGCTCCAGCCATCCGGCAAAAATGGCGATGGCGCCAAAGCCCAGCCCCTGCAGTGTCATTCGCACACAATTGAGGATGGCCAGCATCGGATAAAAGAATGCGGCACAGCTAAGCAGCTGCTGCACAGCCCCCAGCACCTCTGTCTCACTTCTGTCCACAAACATCCAGGCAATCTTGGCCCCGGCAAAGAAGAGCACAAAAGCGATGGCAACGGCATAGGCAAGTCCAATGCCGACGCCGTCCTTCACACCCTTACGGATACGATCCAGCTTTCCGGCTCCCAGATTCTGGCTGCAGAAGGTGGAGCAGGCATTGGCGATACCGTCAAAGGGCGCCATAGCCAGCTGTTTGACCTTGGTGGCTGCGGCATAAGCGGAAACATATACCGCGTCCAGCACATTGACGGAGCTTTGCAGCATGATGGTACCGATGGCGGTGATGGAATACTGCAGTCCCATGGGCACACCATTCATCAAAAGCGTTGCGATCGCACGGAAATTCAGTTTCCGTTCCTCCCGGGTACTCTTGAGAATTGCATACTTCTTTTTCATGTAGATCAGGCACATAAAGCCGGATAAAGCCTGTGCGATAATGGTGGCCCAGGCTGCTCCTGCCACACCCCAATGCAGTGTGATGATAAACACCAGATCCAGCACGATATTCAGGATCGTGGAGATCACGAGGAAATAAAAGGGTGTGCGGGAATCGCCCAGAGCCCGGATAATGCCGGACACTGTATTGTACAGGAAGGTAAAGGGAATACCGAGACAGATCACCCAGAAGTATGCGTAGGACTGTGCAAAAATGCTTTCCGGCGTCTTCATCCAGCGCAGGATAATGTGGCAGCATCCTGTAGTGACCACCGTGATCACCAGTGCCATGGCGATGGCTACGTAAGCGGCGTTCGCCACATAATTTCGCATTTTCTTATAATCTCCGGCACCAAAACGCTGGGCTATCGGTATGGCCAGACCGCTGCAGACCCCAAGAACAAAACCTACGATCAGGAAGTTCAGGGAAGTGGTGGCTGCCACGGCTGTCAGGCTGTTTAATCCCAGAGCTCGTCCTACGATGATCGTATCCACCATATTGTAAAGCTGTTGAAACAGATTCCCAAGAATCAGCGGTATGGAAAACTTTAAAATCAGGGATATGGGATTTCCCTGTGTCATGTCTTTTGTCATTTTCATCATCTCCAAGTACGGTATTCTAGCACCGCAAAAAATCAGGCACAAGAAAAAAATTCGCCCCCCGCACAGTTTTGTATGCGTAGGCGAATTCTTTCAAAAATGCTGTGTAAAGTTTGTGTAAATCTCCCAAAAGCGGAAACGGCAGCCGGCATTCGCCGTTTCCATATACTTATTTTATATTGAAATAAGTGTATCTGCTTCTTATCTTCACAGATACCATTCACAGTTACGATAAACCCGATACATCTATCTCTGACCACACAGACAGGTTCATGTTATCTGAACCTGCGGTGCTGTTACGCGAAGGGCAGTTCAACCATATCAGAAAGTGATTCTACCTGTTCTGAACAGGTACGATCACTTTACGTTAAACCATATACTCTCTTATCACCTCGCGTAAAATATGCTCTTCGTCCTTACTTAAAAGGCCGGAGAATTTGGTTCCGGCGGCCGCGCTCTGACGGATGCCGGCAACGATCTGATCCAGCATGGGTTCCTTTTCTTTCACCGGCTCTGCCACATTCTCGGTGACAGGTGCCTGTCCCGGACGGCAGTTTTCGATATAATCGGTGAGGCTGTCAAGAATCAGCTCGCTCATTCTGCCATTACCGATCAGTATCGGTAAGAGAAGCAGCACAGCACACACAGAAGCGCCTCCCGCCAGATAAGTGAGACGGGTGGTCAGATCCATGTGATCCGTAAAGGTGGCATACACCGCCAGTCCTGTCAGAACTGCCACGGCAAAAATCATCAGATTCGTAAAGCTATGCAGAGATCCGACCTTTATACGAAGAATACTTCCGGAAGCCAGGCGGCTGCGGATAAAGGCATCAGCATTCTGTATATTCTGCTGAAGCATCTTGCGGTTGTCCAGTTCATTGATAAAAGAACGCATCCATTTGCCCTTGGGCTTTCTCACCCGTTTCAGATCCCGCACGATCATGCGGTAATACAGACCTGTCAGAACTGCGCTCAGCAGTCCCAGTACGCCAGCAGCTATTATGCCATAATAAAAATACTGATTTGTCATCATAAAATGCAGCATATACATACCTCCTTACGGTTTGTGAGACAAGTATATGGATGCATTGGCCGAATTAGAACCGAAAAAACAAAAAAGTCAGTATTTGTTCACTATCTTCGCAGTCGTACAACTTACATACGTTTCAGCATTCCCATGGTCAGGCGGACACTGTGCTCGATGGCCTGCTTTTCAAAGGTGGGATAATCCATGGTAGCACTGTTGTCCGCTTTATCGGAAATCGCCCGCAGGATCACAAAAGGTACTTTATTCAGATATGCCGTGTGCGCAATGGCCGCGCCTTCCATTTCAGTACAGTAGCCGCCGAAATTTTCCAGTATGCGGTTCTTCACCTCGCTGTCTGCGATAAACTGATCGCCGCTGACCACCCGGCCAAGATAAGCATGGATCTCCGGGTTGACCTCCTCACAGACCTCCTTTGCCAGCTGTGCCATGGCTTCATCCGCCTTAAAGGACAACACATCCATCCTGGGCACCTGTCCCAGAGGATAGCCAAAGTTGGTGGCATCCATATCATGATGCAGAGCATCCGTGGAGATCACAATATCTCCGATGTCGATCCAGCTGCGAAGAGAACCGGCGATACCCGTATTGATCACCGCTTTCACCTGAAAATCATCCGCCAGAATCTGGGTGCACACTGCCGCATTGATCTTACCGATACCGGAACGCACAACCACCACCGGTTTTCCCTCCAGCGTACCCTGATAAAAGTCCATCATGGCCTTTGTGGTGATACGCACTCCGCTCATCTTTTCCTTTAAACAAGCCACTTCCTCATCCATGGCTCCGATAATACCTATAGGATTCATCCTTAAAACCTCCATTTTGAATTTATGGCAATTGCCCTTATTCCCGATAAACGGGAATCTTTCCTGCATACGCCTGTTCGCGCAGCTTCCGTATCTGTGCAATGTCTTCACGGATACGATGCGTAAAACCAGTATAACAAAACAGCGGTTTTTATGGAATCCTTTTTTGATATCTGCTATACTGGTACGGATATCAAAGGTTACTGTTCACTGGCAAGCCGGTAAACAGTAACTAACAAAGTTCAGAAAAAATGACCGGGCAGGGCATGCAGACCTCTGTCTGGCCTGCATAAAGGAGGTATTTCTCATGGTGTATAAGACAAAAGGTGTTTGTGCCAGCGCCGTTTCTTTTGATCTGGTGGACGGCAAAATAACAGGAGCCAAATTTACCGGCGGCTGTTCCGGTAATACCCAGGGTGTATGTGCGCTGGTGGAAGGTATGGATGCAAAGGAAGCCATTAAACGTCTGTCCGGCATCCGCTGCGGCTTCAAGCCCACATCCTGTCCGGATCAGCTGGCCAAAGCATTGCAGGAAGCACTTAATGCAGAAGCATAAAGTATACTTAAAGCATCGAACGGAAAAAGGCATCGACAATTTTATTTTGTCGATGCCTTTTTGAACGTAAAATAGAATATGATATTATGTGGAACACATTAATCCCGTACAGAATAAGTGTATTGTCCGAGCAAAATCCTGTTCGTGGCTGTGCTTCCAAAAAGTTTACATGGTGCAGAAGCAGCATGGGTCCCCACCCCTCCACGGTAACGAACAATTATTCTTCTTTCGTTATTATGTTTAGTTTTTCCACGATGATCGCTGATCTGCAACGCGAGGGTAATGCATGCGGAACTAAAATAGAGCTTCGCGCCGAATGATCCGACTCACCTAATATACATATTCAGTTGTGCCCGGACGCATGGGAGAGTGTCTCACGTTCTCTCTGCGCCGGGGTCTGTCCCTTCCCGCCCGCAGGATCCAGGATCACCCGAACGTCGGTGTTGGAAGCCGATGTGGGGGTGAGGTGGGTGGGACAGAAGGTGGTATTACTGGGGATTAGTTGATTTTGATGCCGTTGGTAACGGATGTACAATTTTCTTTTACACCATTTTTCGTGATCGCATGATAGCATTTGATACGGTAGTAACGGCCCTTTGTTACTGATACCGTACGGGATACTGCTATATGATCTGTATTTTTCAATGTATAATTAAAATTGTTAACATATACCCAAGCACCATTACTATAATATTGCAGATAAATATCAACTTTAACAGTATCACACGTAGTTGCTGCTTTTGTATTAGCATACAGATTCACTTTACCACTTCCTGCATCAGTTATCCTTGCAGTACCTCCATATAAATAAGAGGTATATGGAACTGGTACATTTTCATCCAGCACTTCTACAGTAAAATCAAATAATTCTTCTGTCACCGCTTCATTATCCTCTGTAAGCCAAGAACCATCTACGCATAAACCTGATTCATTGGCAAACACGGGCATTGTCATATTTGCAATCAACAACGCACTGACAATCATCCCCAGTAATAGTTTTCTCCATTTTTGTTCTCTCATTGTACTCTCCTTTCCATAGTCCGCACTATGGTATTCTGCATTACATTAAGAAAACGATTTTTTCAGACATTTATCACACTAATTTTTTATATTTTTTAAAATTTTTTGTAACTCATCAAAATCTCTTATTCCAGAAAGGACATACTTATAACCACTATTTGACCACATAACATAATAACTCATATTATATATTTCGTTGTCCACCGCAATAATAGCATAAGAAATGCCATCATATTCTTCATATGTTATATCTCCCTCTCCCTGTAATGTATAGTTAGACGAAGCATTACTTTCACTTTTCCATCCCTCAAAAAAAACAGTGTTTTCCCCATCAGAATACCTCATCATAAAACTATTTGACTCTTCAAAGGATTCTAAATCTTTATACTTAAGTTCCCCTGGCCAATAAAAAAACTTTGGAATATTTATCCCCAGCTTTTCTTGAATTTCTTCAATAGCCTTATATTCTTCTGGATCACTGATATTCCTATCCTCCCCATTATCATCCTGATCCCACCGTGTCTCCACCCCGATCAACCGCTGAATGGAACTCCACAGTCCACTTCCCTTCGCCTGACCAGTCACTGACACACCAAAAACCCCCACGCAAACCAGGGCGAGCACCGCCGCCCACCGCATAAAGGGAAAAAATCTTCTTTTCTTCTTTTTTACATCTTCTACCGAAGCCTTGACTGTATCATTATTTCTCGCCGGTGTTTCTGACACCGTCATAGTTTCTCCAGATGCACTCTCTGTCGCAGTCTCCCCCACAACCGCTTTATTGGACACCGTATCATTACTCTGGTTCTCCAAGGCAGCTTTATGCTCCAATACAGCATTCTCCGCCGTAGCATCCATTTCTCTTCCACCTAATGCCGAAGCTATCGTACTACGGCTCACAACCGCATCATCAGCCACGCTTCTGCCTGCAGCCGCGAGAATCCGCAGACGCAGTGCCTCTTTTTTCTCTTCATCCTCCCCGAAGGGTGAACGCAGTGCCTCCTCTTCCAGAGCTTTACCTTCGGCGTAAAAGGCTTCTTTAAAGATGGCTGTGGCTTCGGAATCCGTCGTATCTTCTATAAAATCTTCCGGATTACCATTACCGTCTGTATAGTCTTCTTTTTTGTTTTCTATAGTATTATCTCTAGGATCTGTCAGTTTATCTTTATTCATAGAACTCCCGTCCGCCCGCTTCTGTCCTTGACAATTCAGGATGCGGGTAACATAATAAAACTATTGTATAGAATGATTCAGGAGGTACTTCATGAAACATATCGTTCTCACCGGCGGCGGTACTGCCGGTCACGTTACACCAAATATTGCCCTGATGGGCCGGCTCAAAGAGCAGGGTTATCAGATTTCCTATATCGGCTCCTACAACGGCATCGAAAAGACGCTGATCGAGGAGCTTGGCATCCCTTACTACGGCATTTCCTCTGGTAAGCTTCGCCGCTACTTCGACCTGAAGAACTTTACGGATCCCTTCCGGGTACTTAAAGGTTTTTCCGAAGCCCGCAAGCTGTTAAAGCAGCTGAAGCCTGATGTGGTCTTCTCCAAGGGCGGTTTTGTCACCGTACCGGTGGTAATTGCCGCCGGACGGTTAAAGATCCCAGCCATCATCCATGAATCGGATATGACCCCGGGTCTGGCCAATAAGCTGTGCATTCCCTCTGCCGTGAAGGTGTGCTGTAATTTCCCGGAAACCAAAGCCCATCTGCCGGAGGGCAAGGCTGTGGTGACGGGTACACCTATCCGTCCCGAACTGCTGCAGGGTGATGCAGCTAAAGGCCGCGACTTTACCGGCTTTACCTCCGAAAAGCCGGTGATCATGATCATTGGCGGCAGTCTGGGCGCACAGGCTGTCAACGATGCTGTCCGCCGTATCCTGCCTGATCTGCTCAAAGATTTCCAGGTGGTTCATCTTTGCGGCAAAGGCAAACGGGATGACAGCAAGAACGATCTGAAAGGTTATGTTCAGTACGAGTATATCGAAAGTGAGCTGGCGGATCTGTTCGCCATGGCGGACATCGTGATCTCCCGGGCGGGAGCCAATGCCATCTGCGAGCTGCAGGCCTTAAAGAAGCCGAATCTTCTGATCCCGCTGTCAGCCAATGCCAGCCGGGGTGATCAGATCTTAAATGCCCGTTCTTTTGAAAAACAGGGCTTCTCCATGGTTCTGGAGGAGGAAGCCATCACAGATGAGGTACTGCTCAGGGCGGTTCATGACCTGTACGACCATCGGGAAAACTACCGTGCGGCTATGGAAAATGCCCCGGGGCAGGATTCCATCTCTGTGATCTGTGATCTGATCAGAAGCTGCCAGAAATAACCCTCAGAGATAATCGTCTTTCGGAAAGTTTTCTTTTATCCATTTCCGCACACGATAGAGTCTGGTGCGCAGATTATTCGGCTTCATGCCGTACTGCGCAGCCAGCTCTTCTACTGTTCTTCCCTCAATCTCTATTCCGATGAGAATTTCCATGCCCTTTGGATCATGCTCTCGCAGAGCATCCATAACTTCCCTGTGGCTTTCTCTGCCCACCACCTGCCGTAAAGGCTCTTTGGCGGTAGTGCCGCTGTCATTCTCATCAGACATAGGCTCTATCTGTACTTTATCCATCTTGAGTTTTTTCCGGAAATCCAGCGCGGTATTCTTTGTCACCACCAAAAGCCAGTAACGGATCTCCGATTCCTCAATCGGCTTTTCTCGATTCAGAAGTTTCACAAAGACTTCCTGACAGATATCCTCGCACAGCTTATCGTCTCCGATGAAATGCTTCGCCGTTGCCATCACCAGCCGATAATACATTGCATAAATGCGATTAAAGTCAGCGTTATCCACGATCTGTCATCAAGCCTCCATTTTTGCCAAAACCTTGGTCAGTACTTCCTGTTTTGTCGCCTCGTCCAGTTCTCCTGTGTTCCAGCCAAAGCCGGCTTTGTCGTCTTTGTAACGTGGGATCAGATGCATGTGGAAATGAAATACGGTCTGTCCGGCGGCCTCACCGTTGTTCTGTACGATGTTAAAACCGTCACAGCCCAGAGCCTCAGTCATGATCCCTGCCATTTTCTTTGCCAGAACTATGGCTTTTGCGGCCAGTTCCTCCGGAATCTCATAAATATTGGCATAATGAGCCTTCGGCAGGATCAGGGCATGTCCCCTGGATGCCGGACCCAGATCCAGGATCACCCGGAAATCATCATCCTCGTACAGTGTTGCGCTGTCCCAGATGCCATTGGCAAGATTACAGAATACACAATTTTCCATTTTTTCTCTCCTTTACAAGGTAAAATTTATTTCTCATACACACGCAAAATGTGTGAATATGTCGAATTATGTCGAACGAATATGATTGCGTTTCTTACGCCAAACGGTGTACACTTGGATAAAAACGACAAAAGTATACCGCAGGAGGCGCCTTATGCTGACACCCAAAGACTATGAGAAACTGAATCAATTTTATGAAGAAAACGAAGTTTTCCGGGAGCTTTTTCAGGCCATCGAAAAAGACCATATGCTGTCCTTATCCAAGATCTCTCACGAGATCCGCAATCCCGTGACACTGATCAACGGGTTTCTGCAATTGATGGCGGCGGATCATCCGGAAGTACATACCTGGCGCTACTGGAACGACATTATGGAAAATATGGCTTTCCTGCGGGAACTGCTCACGGAGCTTTCCCAGTATAATAATGCCGGTACTCTGCACTGCAGCGAAGCCAGTCCTTACCAGATCCTGAATTCGGTCATTACCTCTCTTGTTCCTTCCCTGAGCGAAAAGAACATCACAGTTTCGTTTAAAAAGCTGGCGCCGGTCCCCACGTTCATGGTAGACGGCACCAAGCTCAAAGAGGTCTTTTTGAATCTGTTTCGCAATGCGGCGGAAGCCATGCCGGAAGGCGGCAGGATCCGCTGCTGTATCGACTGTGACGGTGAAACCGTGACCATCAGGATAGCCGACAACGGAACAGGTATTCCCTCGGAATATATAGACGGTATCTTTGAGGCCTTTGTCACCCACAAAAAAGATGGCAGCGGTCTCGGTCTGGCCATTGCCAGCCAGGTGATCAAAGCTCATCAGGGGAAAATCTCTGTGGCTTCCACAGAAGGAGAGGGAACGGAATTTACCATTGAACTTCCCATTCTGTACTGACCTTTTTCCTGTACAGAAGCATACAGAGCACAAAACCTCCCAGAAGGCCTCCTACATGGGCATAATTGTCTACACCTACGCTCACCATACCGTTGTACACGGAAAGGGCCGCCAGGATGACCATTTTTCTTACCGTCAGTGTCCCGATACGCCCCCGCTCTCTGATCACGATATATAACAGGGCTCCCGTCACGGCAAACACACAGCCGGAAGCACCTGCGGATACATAATAATCCGCCGACACATATTCATGGGCACAGGATACGATACTGCCGATCAGACCTCCTCCAAGGCAGATCAGGCCATATTTCAGATGACCGGTCAGCTGCTCCAGCGTATCTCCCAGAAAGAGGAGGACGATCATATTGTTGCCCAGGTGAGCGATACCAAAATGCAGAAACATGCAGGTAAACAGGCGGAAGTACTGGCCGTCCAGAATATACGGCAGCCAGGATGCGCCCCAGTTTACCATATGCTCTGTATTTTCACTGCTGCCTGTCAGCTCCACCAGCAGAAATATCAGTACATTAATGGCCACGATACCGAGATTCACGTAACGTTTTGGTCCCTGCAGGATGCGGTCTACAGCATCTCCTTCAAAGGAACTTGGTTCCATACGATTTCCTTCCTCCGTTTTTTACTGCTATATCCATAGAAAAAACAGGAGAAGAAACTGTGATCGTTTCTTCTCTTACGATTATACCTATCTTTTTCTTAAAGTACAAGGTTCTGTGCATGAAAAATGACTTATTTTTTCGTCAAAAGGCTGCCAAACGTACATCTGTAATCCGCAAAAACGATTTCATCCCCATCCTTCAGAAGCTGTGGCTGACCACTGTCCAGCATACATCCATTTAACCGGGTACCGTTTCTTGAATTCAGATCTTCCAGGTAATACTCCTCCTGTCGGCAGAAAATTCTGGCATGGAGCCGGCTCACTGTGGATTTTTCCAGACAGATATCCACCTCCGCCCTGCGTTTGCCGATCAGCCAGTGATCTCCGCAAAGGGGAAATCTTTTTCCGTCCTCACAGAGAAGCACGGGCGGGTTTTCCTGAAAGAAGTTCTTATTATTTCTCAGCACCGTGGTTTCGTCTGAATCCTCTGCGCGATATGCATTTTCTTCGTATACATGTGCCGCAGAAATCTGCGATATGTCCGCGCAGATTGTCTCCGAAAAATCTCCCTCATACATTCTGCACATCCGTGACATATTATGTTGACCGGCTGCTGAGTTTTTCATCTCTTTTGCTGCCTTTTTCCCTTGTATATCCTTCTCTCCTTTTGCTGCCTTTTTCCCTTGTGTAGCCTTTTTCTCCTGTGCACGATTCTTCCACCGAAAGAATACTTCCATCGCCAGAAATGCCCCCAACGTCATCAGAAGTACGACTCCTCCTATGACCAGCCAGCCGGGGGAGAGATGGCGCCCGTTTCGAAAATACACCACGCCTTCCATGATCAGCACGCCCAGGATCACTGCAAGACCACTTAAGAGCACGATTTTCTTCGGCGGGAGAATGTTTTTGGCGATTTCTTCATCATCTTCAAAAAAAGACTGCAATGTTTCCCGGCGTATACGCTGTTCTCTCGTCTCCTCTGATTCTTCTCTTCCTGCAGTATTTTCACCATAAACGGGAAGCTCATTTTTCTCCGACAGCAGACGTGATTCTCCGTCACCATATGCCTGCGTTCTTTTCTCCTTCTGCTGTAGCTGCGTATTTTGCAGAAGACCGGCAAAGGCCTCCCGGTCAAAGGTATCCTCCACAGCCAGCCGATATAGCCCATACCCCAGCCGCATAGCTTCCGGGTCCCGGTGATCCATATGCGCCAGCACATATTCCCCAAAGGACAGCAATGTCGTGTGAAAACTTCCCTTTTCCCCAAAATCACACAGAAAACTAATGTTCTCACGTTCACTCTCCAGATAAATGTGCTCCGGTTCCAGTGACAGATATTCACAGGGAAGTAAAAAACGCTCCATACGCTCCATGGTACTTTGCAGGCTTTTCATCACAGAAAACAGCAGTTCCACCGAGAGGCTGTCTTCTCCCACGATCTGCGAAAGATTATGCCTGGCTGTAATATCCCAGCAAATGCTGAACTTTCCGTCAATGGTCTGCCCGTGACACGGCAGGATCCCGGGAATAGCATTTCTGAGACACATCTGCAGAGGATAGCCAAACCAGTCCTCCTCCTTATCGGTGTCACAGCAGACCTGTACCCGATACAGTTCTCTCTGATAACGAAGTTCCATCCTATTCACCCCTGTCCTTTTGCCAATGTTCTGAGACTTTTTGCTCTTTTAAGAAAAGAAGCAGGCGCCAGTGTGCTTCTTTTTACCGTAATATCAAACTCCATGGCATCAATTCCTGCCAGCAGACTCATGTTTCCCCGGATCCTCACCCTCGCATTTTGCCCAGAGGAAGATATGTCTGCCTGCAGCTTCCCTACCGGAAGGGGCTGCTGCTCTTTAAGACTTTGCCACCGCTGCAGGGCATTCTCTCCTTCCCCGCCATCTGACACCCCCGTCAGCGCACACTCCCAGGCTGCTGCCGTATACCAGCTCACATGATGCAGATAAAACAGTGTCTGCAAAAGAAAGAAACATACCATCAGACAGACCGGCACCACCAGTACCGCTTCCACCGTAATACTTCCTTTTTTTCTAAAACCATCCATAAATACAACCTCCCACATAAGCGGCCAGCACAAAGGGAACAAAGGGCAGACCGTTTTCTTTGTCCACACGATGCATGAGAAAAGACGGAATTATCCACATTGAGGCCAGAAACAGTGCACACAACAGGAGGATGGCCTGCTGTACAGCGCTCAGATATAGCCCCAGGACAAGAAAAAGCCATCCGTCTCCCTGACCAATACGCTCTCTGCTCAGTACGGAGAAAGCAAGAAGAACTATTCCCGGAAAAAAACACACCACCCAAATCTGTCCCGATTGCAGTTCACCCCAGTTCATTCCTATACCCACAGCTGCCTGTACCAGCAGAAGCGGTACGCTCACATATCCCGTACTCGCATCCAACAGTGCCTGCATAAACAGAAAAGCACCCAGACATATCCTTTTCATTTATGAGTTCCTTTCGCACAGCGGCTGCAGAGTGAAAGATCCTTTATCGCAGACATAAGGACGGCCTCAGGACTGCGGGCCAGTCCTCCGCAGGCTGTACTGCTGTGATAATGGCTGCCATTCTCGCTTACATATACCACGGATCCCGCATATCCCCGACAGCATCTGTCACAGGCTGTATATCGCTGTCCATCCCGATTCCGGCCCCCTTTTACCTGCGCTTTGCTCATAGAAGTCAGATGGATATCCAGATAGCTGCACTCCGGACTGGTGTGATATACTTCACGGTTATCGCTGATATATACGATCCGGCAATCCGGACTCTCACCTTCCAGTCCAAGATCCCCATCATATCCCGTCCATGGCCGCACCCTGACCTCCGCCGTCAGACAGAGTCCCCCGGCTCCCGGAAAATTTACCATGGGCGCATACCGGTACGACTTACGAAATGTCCCATCGTTACCGCTTCCCTCATCCGTCTGCCCCACCGCCCGATATACGGCCGATTTTTCTGCTGTCTCCAGCAGCTTCTGAGTCATATCCACCTGGCGGGCATATGCCGGAATATACCCGAACACAGCCAGCATGGCCAGCAAAAATATCGGCAGGATCATGGCTGCCTCCACCGTCAGACTGCCTTTCTGAAACACACAGGGCAGCGCCCTGAAAACGAAGGGAGATAATATACGTTTTTTGGGGAAAAACGAGATTTGATTCGCCTGAAGAGAGAGTGTAAATTTAGAATTAAGAACGAATAATTTATGCCTTTCTGAAAATTTTCGTCTCCAGGACGCCGCCCTGTGTGTTTCAGTTTTCATAACTTCTTTTCTCCTTTGCACTGATGGTACCTACGCCGCTGACCGTGGCACGTATCTCTGCTTCCACCGCACAGATGCAATGATCAAGAGAGAAATTCTCGTTTCCGGTTTTCGATCGCATGCCGATTTCTGCCATATCCATCCCCCGGAACAGGCACTCCCGATCTGCTTTCATCCCCAGAAGAATTTCCAGATAGTCTGTGTAGGTAAGCCCTTTATCCACATCGTTTCCTTTCCGGACGCGTTTTTTCCCCACAGAGGAAAGCTCCGACAGGGATAACTTCCAGGAAGAACGATCTTTGATCAGTGGAACCTTTTCTCCTGCAAGCAGCGCTCTTACATCCTCCAGACTTTCGCCGTAGGCCCAGCACACACAAAGCACTCCGACGATCAGTTCTTCTCCCACCGGTACAGCCAGTGCCGCCGCAATAGAAGCTGCCATAGTCCTGACTTTCGCCATGCTTCCCGCATCCTGTCTGAGATACAGCAGATTGGAGCCTTCCCGCAGTAAAAGCAGAGCTTCTGCCGTCTTTTTCAGATTCTCCTTATCGCTTTTCTTTCCCCCGATCACATATTCCAGCTGCCAGGCCAGTGCCGCCTTTTCATCCGGATCCACAAAGGAAGATAAATGCTCTGCAAGATACCGGTCAAACAGCAGATGATCCGCAGTTTTATGAGGTGCCGCGGTTTCCGCGAGCCCTATGCCTTTTTCCGTTTTTCTCCCGGACAGAAGGCTGCTCTTTTTTATCTGTTTATCCGACATATCAGAATTCTCCGGCATGACCAGTCCCAGGATACCTTTTTTCTGCAGTTTTTTTATTATCTCGATAGGGTTGTCCTCTGCCTTTAATGCCGGACCGGGATCTGCACTGTTCTGATCCTTTGCCGCCCCTTTTTCATACTCGCCTTCCTGCGCCTTATTAACAGCCTCCTGATAAGAATCACAGGCCTCCTTTACATCTCCCTGTGTCTGCCCTGTCTTTTTTTGCCGGCTGCCCAGATTGATCTGTCCCTGCAGCGCCTGTACTGCATCTTCTGCCAGCAGATATGAAGCCGACTCTATGGCTTGCCGGTAAAAGGCCTCCCCCTGCTGGTCTGTAGCCAGAGTATAGCCATGAAGTACTGCCTGACATTCGCCAAGCCCCCAGAGATTTGTCGCCGAGGAATTTTCTCCCCAAAGAATTCCTGCATTTCTTTCCATGCAGTCCAGCATCAGTCCCGGACGAAACTCAGCGCTCCCAAACCCCGCATCCATAAACATAAGATCGTACTCCTCAAACAGTACCGGCTCATAACGGGAAAAAAGATCAAACATGCTCTGCCTGGCTGCTGCTTTTACCATAACCTTTGCTCCCCGGTACCGCGCTGACAAAAGCACGGCACCAAGAAGAAGCAAAAGTGTTGTGAGAAACAGCAGCAGATATACAGTGATACTGCCTTTTTTCTTCACGTTCAGTTCTCCTTTATACGGATGTAGCCTGATTTTTGATTTTTGTCAGTGTTGTTTTTACGAGACTGGTGATCTGCTCCTTGAAAAGAAGCACCAGGCTGATCAGCACCACCAAAATCAGAATGATCTCCACCACACCCACACCAGATTCGTCTTGCCAGAAACTTTGTACTTCACATAACATATCCTATATTTTTCCTCCTTTCTCAACATTCTTTATGCATAAAAAGACACAACTGCCGGAAACAGCACGATCATCAGTACGACCACCAGCATCATTGCCATGGGCATCAGCAGCTTCGTACCAGCCTCATTTCCCGTTATCCTGGCTCTTCTCTGTCTCTCGGCAAAAGCCTTTTCAGCTTCATTTTGCAGCATAGTCAGCAGTTTATCGTTTCCTTTTTGCCGGTTCTGCAAAAGCATGCCGCAGAAGGCTCTGTACTCCCACAGACCACTTCTGTCTCCAAACCGCTGTATGGCCTCCCCCGCCGGTATCCCCCTGTCCATTTCCCTGACCAGCAAAGCGCATTCCTTTTGCAGAATATCCTGTGATCCTTTTCTATCGGTATCCGCCATGCTGGAGAAGGCCTGGGGCAGGCTCATCCCGGCCCCAAGATACAAGGTAAGCTGGCTGACAAGCCTTGGATACTCCCGTAAAAGGCATTCCCGATACTGCTTTTTCTGCCGGATCATTGCCTCCTGCTTTCGCAAAGGGAGAAAGACACCGATCAGCAATATCAAAACCGCCAGAAGAGGAGCCGGATTTGTCTGCTGCCGATACCAGCGCAGTTCTCTTCCGCCCAGAGACCGGGGAAGCTCATAATACTGCTCTGTCTTTACCTGATCTGCCTCCAGAAGTACTTCTGACAGGCCATCCTCATCCTCTGGAGGGCACACTGTGACGTTTTTTTTGTACCAGCGTACCTGTCGCTGACATTCCAGTGAAGCCTCCAGACAAACTGTGATCCCATTTTTCGGAATGTTTTCTCCCAAAGTCCCGTCATAGGACACGTATTCCGGCTGATCACAGCTCCAGCTGACAACGACCTGACCATTCTGCAGCGATACGGGCATATACAGCGCTTTACGTACGCAGGAAAGACTTTCATTATCTCCTTTAAGCTTCTGTTCTATCTCTTTTTCTGCTTCCTCAAAGAGAACTTCCAGTTCCGCCTCTGTCCTTTCCCTGGCTGCCACACTGACCGTGACGGGAGTTTTTTTCTCCCCATCATCCGCCACCAGTTTTTCTTCCCGTGCCTCCTGTCCGCTTTCGGGCCTCAAAAGCCTCTGGATCGGACGATCCCGCAGCCGGTATGCCACCAGACTGCCCGCCAGTAAAACCACTGCGGACACCGTTATGACCATACCGTAATACCAAAACATCTTTCTTTTTTCCCTGTTCATCTCAGCGCCCTCACACACTGATTGCCGTTATGCGGCGTCCCCAGAACCAGGACAGCAGATACAGCACCAGACAGCCTGTCATCATCACTTTTCCGGCGGCTGTCGTATAATACACCGCCATATAGTCCGGCGATGTCAGCTTCAGGTACAGAAGGATTCCCAGAGGAACCAGACTCATGATATTCTGTTCCATTTTTCGTGACGCGATCTCAGCCATAATGTCTTTTTCTGTTTCCTGCTTCTGCTTCATATGCCGCACCGTAGTCGTCAGGATCCTGTCCAGCTCTCCGCCTCTTCGTTTGCCCGCTGCAAACACCCGGGCAAACTCCCGGATATCCTCTACACCGCTTCTGTCTGCCAGATCAAGAAAAAGCTTTTCCACCGATACGCCGACCCCCTGCTGAGCTTCCATGTAAACCAGCTCACAGACCATGGGATCCTTATCTCCTGCCAGTTTTTTCATATCGCAACAGCATTCTCTAATGGCGCTCTCTGCGGAGTATCCTGCCCGGAGCGCAACCACAAAGGCTTCCATTGCCGATATAAACCCGTCTTTGAGCAGACACTTTTGCTTCTTTACACACCAGGCACTGATCATATGCAGATACAGCGGCAAGATCACCGGGAATACCACAAAAGGCCACAGGGAACCATATAAGAGCATACTTAAGCCCGCATAGCCCGCCACTGCTGCAGACAGAAACAGCAACCATTCTTTCGGAGAAAATCTGTACGCATCATACCTTTCCTTCATTTGCGTACACTTCCCTTTCCCATTTTTCACGATGCATCAGCTCGCCCGTTTTTCTCAGTATGCCGTCCTGCCAGTCCCGTTCAAAAAGCCCATGCAAAACCACCTGCCCATCCTCAAACCCCTCTACCTCCGCCACCGACATCAGACGTCTCTTTTTTTTCCGGTCTTTTCCCAGCTGTACAAAAATGTCGATTCCGGAGGCAATCTGTCTGCGAATTGCCTCCAGAGGCATATCCATGCCCATAAGCGCCATGGTCTCCAGCCTTAAAAGCATATCTTTTGGACTGTTAGCGTGGGCCGTAGACAGCGAGCCCTGGTGGCCTGTATTGAGAGCCTGTAAAAGATCAATGGTTTCTTCACCTCTCACTTCACCCACAATGATTCTGTCCGGCCGCATACGAAGAGCGGCACGGATGAGATCCCGGATTGTAATGGTTCTGTTTTCCTGCAGATTGGCGCTTTTTGCCTCCAGACGCACCATATTTCTCTCGCCGGGGATACGAAGCTCCGCCGTATCCTCGATGGTAATGATCCTCTCTCCTGCCGGAATAAATGCTGCCAGAGCATTTAAAAAGGTGGTCTTGCCCGCAGAAGTTCCCCCGCCGATCATCAGCGAATACCCTGCCTGCACCAGCGTTTGCAAAAACCTGGCAGCTTCCGGTGTCAGCGTATCGAGACGGATCAGTTCATCCATATCAATGGCTTTCTTTGAAAATCGCCGGATCGTCAGCACAGGCCCGTCTACCGCCACCGGAGGCAGCACCGCATGGATTCTCGTACCATCCGCAAGTCTGGCATCCGCCAGAGGCATGCTGGTATTGATCGCCCGGTTGCACCCGGACACGATCTGCTGGATCACATCTTCCAGACGTTCCCGGGAGGCAAAGCTTTTTCCCCAGCGCCTCAGCTGCCCGTTTTCTTCTATATAAATCTGATCATACCCATTGATCATGATCTCGTTTACCCCTGGCATCTGCAAAAGCTCCTCCACCAGATCCAGCTTTCTCACTGCATCATACAGCTCCGACTGAAGCTCTAATCTCTGCCGCAGGGTCAGATCTTTTTCCTCCAGAAGAATATTATCGATCTCTCCGAGAACTTCTTCATCCGTGTCCGCCATTAATTTTGCCAGGCGCTGCTGCAGCCTGTTTCTAAACATCTCTTTCTGGTCCATACTTTTTTTCTGTCTCCCGCAATGTCTTTACAGCCAGCTGCCTGAGGGCTGCCCTGTCACAGCTTTTTCCCACAGTATCCGAAGGCATCTGTATGCCGGTGATTCTCTGCCAAAGCTGTGGACATGCCGTGTTTTTCAAATATTTTTCCATACGGTTCTGACACACCATCTGCCCATCCTCCCATACCATATAGATGACATCAAACAGTTCCAGAAATCCCCCCAGCGGCTGGATCACATTTCCTGTCACTGCCAGCACAGCCGTATACGGACTTTCGCTCTTAAGTCGTTCCAACAGATATTTCCAATCCTCTACGGAAACCTCCAGAAGATCTGCCGGATCCTCCACTTCCGGGAACAGATCCACATCATTAACAGAGACGATTTTTTCCATCAGCTGATCCATCAGATCCGCCTTTCGACGGCATAATCCATACAGGATATCCCCTGCTCCTCCATTTCCCGGACAGCCATACGTCTTTCGAAGCACCGGCCAGGTGCGAAGATCCACCAAAAGCACCCGTTCTTTTTTGGTCAGCTGCGCAGCCAGCTCAAAGGCCAGGGATTCGGAACGACAGTTCTCTGTTCCATCGGTCACAGCGTACAGGCAAAATCTCCGTTTTTCTACCTGCATATCCAGCCGGGGATGTTCCTCTCTGTACAGCATAAGGATATCTTTCAGAATGCCGTCTGCTTCCTGATAACGAAAAACGCTTTTCGGCTCATCATCCCGTCCAAGGCCGCTGCCCAGAAGAAACAGCGGATTATCGTATTCCTCCCAGTCTTTTTCGCTGTACAGCGCGCTGTCCAGAAGCACTGCCTCAGGTTTTTTCTTTTCTCTGTACCGGAAAAGCTGATCCAGTGAGGAAAAAGCCCGCAGTTCAAAGGGATAACCGGCTTTTGTGCCGGCATATTTCGCCAGACGCTGACCGTACTCGGCTCCCGGATCACATACTGCCAGAATATTCAATGCAGCCACCACCATTCCCGGGCAGCCCGAAGAAGTACCGCCAGAAAAAGCATTACCGCAAAGCAGATCTTTGTCTGTTCTTCGCCGTCGTTTTTACCATTTCTGTCAAGCAGGCCGGATAAAGCTTTTTTCATTCTGGGCCAGAATAATGCCAGCTGTCCCTGCCGCCACAGAATGATGGCACCGAAAGC